>CAUJKG010000174.1 GCA_963205465.1 Pseudomonadota bacterium
CATCGCATCGGCGAAGCCGTCGAGCGCTTGCTCTTCGTCCTGATCGTCGATGCCGATCCGGCACTTCACCGTGACCGGAATTTTCACTGCGGCTTTCATCGCGGCAACGCCATCCGCCACGCGCGCGGGCTCCGCCATCAGGCAGGCCCCGAAGTGTCCGCTCTTCACGCGATCGGAAGGGCAGCCGCAATTCAGATTGACTTCGTCGTAGCCGAGGTCTTCCGCGGTCCTCGCACTCGCAGCGAGATCCTGTGCGTTCGAGCCGCCTAGTTGAATCGCCACCGGATGTTCTTCCGGATTGAAGCCGAGCAGCCGCGCGCGGTCGCCATGCAGCACCGCGCCGGTCGTGATCATCTCGGTGTAGAGCCGCGCGCGGCGCGACAGCAGGCGATGGAAAAACCGGCAGTGCCGGTCGGTCCATTCCATCATGGGCGCGACGGAAAAACGATATTGCGAAGAGGGCTTCAATTCCTGATCCGGGATTGGCGGCGGATTACGCGGCGTCCGCCTTGCCGTCAAAATGCCGGCGCGCGGATTGAATTCTTCCATAGTGCGTTTCCGCCCAGCGAACCAGCGTGCCCAGCGGCTCCAGCAGCGACTCTCCCAACGGCGTGAGGCGGTATTCGACGCTCGGCGGCTGCGTCGGGAATACGGTGCGCAGGATCAGGCCGTTGCGCTGCAAATCGCGCAAGGTCTGCGTCAACATCCGCTGCGAGATATCGGGGATCAGGCGGCGCAATTCGCCGAAGCGATAGGGCTTCTCGGAGAGCGAAAGCAGCATCAGCGTGCTCCACTTGTCGCCGATCTGGTCCAGCACCTGCCGCACCGGACACTCGGAAAGCGACTGCCCAGAGATGTTTTGCGCGCGCAGGACATCCTGAATGCCCCGGGATGCGTTGGCAGGCCGTTTCATAGTGGTTCCTCCGCAGTAACCAGCGCCCGCAAAACTGCCTTCTTTACGGACGGGCTTCGCTCTCGCATGTAGCGATGGTCTCCAGAAGAGACCATAGCACAATTTTGCATACAGGAAAGACGATCATGTCCGGCCAATCCACTCTTCTCGTCACCGGCGCCAGCGGCCAGCTCGGCCGGCGCGCCACCGAAATCCTGCTCGAAGCCAAAGCCGGCAAGATCATCGCCGGCACGCGCGATCCGGCAAAGGTGACGGACCTCGCTGCCAAGGGCGCGGAAGTTCGCAAGGTCGACTTCGACGACCCGGCGCTGGCCAAAGCATTCCGCGGCGTCGATCGCCTGCTATTGATTTCCACCGACGCGCTCGACACGCCGGGCAAGCGTCTCGTGCAACACAAGGCGGCGATCGCGGCGGCGAAGAAAGCCGGCGTCAAACACATCGTGTATACGTCGATGCCGAAGCCCGAGCCCGGATCGCCGATCACATTCGCGCCCGATCACTACGGCACCGAGCAGGCGCTCGAGCAAAGCGGCCTCGGCTGGACCGTGCTGCGCAACGGCTGGTACCAGGAAAATCTCCTGCACTCGCTCCCGCAGGTGCTTGCGTCCGGCAAATGGTTCTCGGCCGCAGGCAACGGCAAGGTCGCGCATGTCGCGCGCGAGGATGCCGCTTATGCCGCGGCCGCAGCACTAGCGGCGGAGCCGAAAGGCAATGCCCGCTACGACATCACCGGGCCTGCACTGTTGACGACCCGCGAAATCGCAACGCTTGCAAGCGAAGCCACCGGCAAGCCGATCGAAGTCGTCGACGTCACGGACGAACAACTCGTGCAAGGCATGATCGCAGCAGGCATGCCTGCCTTCCTCGCTCCAGTCTATGCGAGCTTCGATACCAACACCCGCGCCGGCAATATCGCGATCGCTCCCGGCGCCGTGCGTGAACTCACGGGCCGCGCGCCGCGTCCCCTGCAGCAATTTTTTGCCGCGAACAAAGCGGCGCTGCTGCAGAACCACTAGGCGGAACGGACACGTTGGGCGGCCGCGCATCGGCCGCCCCTTTGCTCCGGCGAACGGTTATTGACGCGGCGGCAATATGCTATCCGCATGCTATGCGGCGCATCTACTTTGCTCTTGGATTCGTTTTCGTCGGCCTTGGATTCGTCGGCGCGTTTCTTCCCCTGCTCCCCACGACTCCATTCCTGATCCTCGCTGCCGCCTGCTTCGCGCGGTCTTCGCCGCGGTTCGAGCAATGGCTTCTCAACCACGAACGCTTCGGCCCGATGCTTCGCGCCTGGCGCGATCGCGGCGCGATCCCATGGCACGCGAAACTGATGGCGCTTGCCGGCGCAAGTCTGGGGGTCGCCGTGTTCTGGATCGGGAGCCGGCCCGGACCGCTCCTGATGGCCGCGGTGATGACCCTCGTCGTCGCAGGGCTCATCTATGTATTTACCCGGCCGTCGTCGGGCTGACGGCGTGAGGATTGCAGTCCGCCCTTGACGCCTTCCCGATGACGGGAAAATCTCGTTTCCGAAGCCGCCGATAGCGGCAAACAAGGAAACGCCAAGTGCCAATTCCAATCCAGTTTCAGGGCCGCCTGTCGATCCCGGCAGTCGCCGCGCCCATGTTCCTCGTTTCGAACCCCGATCTCGTCGTCGAATGCTGCAAGGCCGGCATTGTCGGCACCTTCCCCGCACTCAATCAGCGCACCAGCGCGGGTTACGAAGAATGGCTGGTCGAGATCAAGGAACGGCTCGAGAAATACGAGCGCGACAGCGGCAAGCAGGCCGCGCCCTTTGGCGTGAACCTGATCGTTCACAAGAGCAATCCGCGCGTCGAGCCGGATCTCGAAATCTCCCGCAAGCATAAGGTGCCGCTCATCATCACGTCCCTCGGCGCGGTAAAGGAACTGGTCGGCGCGGTGCAGGGCTATGGCGGCCACGTGTTTCACGACGTCATCAATATCCGTCACGCGCGCAAAGCGGCGGAGGCCGGCGTCGACGGCCTGATCGGTGTCTGCGTGGGTGCGGGCGGACACGCGGGTCTGCTCTCGCCCTTCGCGCTCATTCCTGAAATCAGGAAATTTTTTCCGAAGACGATCCTGCTCTCCGGCGTCATGTCCACCGGCCGCCACGTCGCGGCGGCGAGACTGATCGGCGCCGATCTCGCCTATCTCGGCACACGCTTCATCGCGACGCGGGAGAGCATGGCGCAGGACCGCTTCAAGCAGATGATCGTCGATACCAACGCGAATGACATTGTGTACACGGCGGCGATTTCCGGCGTGCACGGCAATTTTCTGATGCCGTCAATTGCAGCCCATGGCGAAAACATCGATCTCAACTCGTCGCATAAAATGAGCATCGAACAGGAAGGCCGCGCCTGGAAAGATGTGTGGTCGGCGGGCCAGGGCGTCGGCTCGATTGGCGACGTGCCAACGACCGCCGAACTCTGCGCACGGCTGATCCGGGAATATCGCGAGGCAATCGAAGAACTGGCGGACGAGCGCGCCGCCATCGCCGCACAATAGAGCGAGCATCGAGCAATGAATCCCGAAGCCTGGATCGATATTCCCTTTCTCTCGCTTTCCGATCTCATTCGCGATCACGCGAAAGAGCGCGGCAGCCATGCCGCCATCATCCAGGACGGACGCAAGCTCGATTACGCAGCACTCGACCAATATATCGATCGCGTCGCGGCAACGTTGCAACGCGACGGCCTGAAAGCAAAAGATAGCATCGCGATCTGCGCCTATACTTCGGTAGAATATCTCGCGGTATTTCTCGCGGCCTTGCGTGCGGGCATTGCGGTCGCGCCGCTTGCGCCCTCCTCCACACCGGAAACCATCGCGACGATGATTTCCGACGCGGGCGCGAAGCTCTTCTTTCTCGACAAGGGCGTCGCAGAGGAAATCAAAAGGGTCGATGGCTCGATCAAAGTGCGGCGGATCTCGCTCGACGATTCCGATGCCGGAGAGCCTTACTCGACATGGCTTGCCGCGGAGGGAGCAAAGCCCGCGCATGTCGATATCGATCCCCAGTCCGCCTTCAACATCATCTATTCGTCGGGCACCACCGGCACGCCCAAAGGCATCGTGCAGTCGCACGCCATGCGCTGGGGCCAGGTGCAGCGTGCTTCCGTCATCGGCTATACGCCCGACGCAGTGACCATGGTTTCGACGCCGCTCTATTCCAACACCACGCTGGTCAGCGTATTTCCGACGCTCTACATGGGCGGCACGCTGGTCATGATGGCGAAATTCGACGTCGAGAAATTTCTCCAACTTTCCGAAAAACATCGCGCCAGCCACGCCATGCTCGTGCCGGTTCAGTACCGGCGCATCATGGCGCATCCGGAGTTCGACAAGTTCGATCTCGCTTCTTACAAGATGAAATTCTCGACCAGCGCGCCATTCGCGGCCGACGTGAAGGCGGATGTCGTCAAGCGCTGGCCCGGCGGCCTGCGTGAATATTACGGCCTCACTGAAGGCGGCGGCACCTGCATGCTCGCGGCCGAGCTTTATCCGGACAAGCTGCACACCGTGGGGCAGCCGCTGCCGGGCCACGACATGCGGCTGATCGACGAGAACGGCGAGGAAGTCGCGCGCGGCGAAATCGGCGAAGTGGTCGGCCACTCGCCGATCATGATGAGCGGCTATCACAATAATCCCGAAAAGAGCCGCGATGCCGAGTGGTTCGACAAGACCGGCAAGCGCTTCATTCGCACCGGCGACGTAGGCCGCTTCGACGAAGACGGCTTTCTCACGCTGATGGACCGCAAGAAGGACATGATCATCTCGGGCGGATTCAACATCTACCCGAGCGACATCGAAGCGCTGATGACGCAGCATCCGGCGGTGCTCGAAGCGGCGGTCGTCGGCGTGCCGTCGCTCAAGTGGGGAGAAACCCCGGTCGCCTTCGTCGTGCTGAAATCCGGAGCCACCGCCAGCGCTGGCGAGCTTCAGCAATGGACCAATGAGCGCGTCGGCAAGACGCAGCGGCTTGCCCTCGTCGAGATCATGGCAAGCCTGCCCCGCAGCGCCATCGGCAAGGTGCTCAAGCGAGAGTTGCGCGACACCGTGAAGCTCGCGGAAAGCACGTAATCCCGCCGCAATCCGCGCCGCAGCGGCTTGATTTTCCGCGCGGAATTCGCGCTTTTCTCGCGCGCTGCGAGGGACTAATGCTGTCCCTAAAGCAGGATGACTTCTCTTCGAATCGTCATCCCGCTTTAGCTCATTGATCGAGCATGATCTGTTCCGAAAACCGCTTCACACTTTTCGAGATCATGCTCCAGGAGAAATAAGATGCGCGAAGCCGACGCCCAAGCCGTTCGTTTAAGCGAATACCGTCCGTTCGACTGGCTGATCGACAGCGTCGGGCTCGATTTTCAGCTCGACCCTAAAGCGACGCATGTTCGCTCGACGCTTGTGATGCGGCCCAATCCTAAGGGGCGCGAAGGCGCTCCGATCGAGCTCGACGGTGACGAACTGACCCTTACATCCGTGAAGCTCGACGGGCGCAGCCTGCGCGCCGATGAATACGAGGTCACGGCGGCGCGCCTTACGATCAAGCATCCTCCGCGCGGCAAACTCACGCTGGAAATCGAGACCGTCATCAATCCTTCGGCCAATACCAAGCTGATGGGCCTGTTCCGCTCGAACAAGATCTATTGCACGCAATGCGAGGCGGAAGGCTTCCGCCGCATCACCTATTTCCCCGACCGGCCCGACGTGCTGACGGTTTATACCGTGCGCATCGAAGCCGACCGCGACGAAGCGCCGATGCTTCTTTCGAACGGCAATCCGGTCGAAGCCTTCGGCATCGAAGGCACCAACCGCCA
>CAUJKG010000175.1 GCA_963205465.1 Pseudomonadota bacterium
GTCCCGCTGCGCGAAGCCATGCGGCGGCTCGAAAGCGAAGGGCTGCTTATTCTGCGCCCGCGGCGCGGCTATGCGGTTATTTCGCTGGAAGTCGATGAGATCCGGGAAATCTTTGAACTGCGTGCGGAGATCGAGGCGCATGCCGGCAGGATCGCCGCAGCGACAAGAACTGCCCAGGATATCGCCCGGGTCGAGACGGCGCTCCGCGCAATGGAGAATATTCCCGTTTCAACGCCCCGCCAGATCGACAAGTGGCTGGACGCCAATATCGTGTTTCACGAGCGGCTGTTTGCGAGCGCCAAGCGAAAACATCTATCCCGCATCACGCAAATGCTGCGTGACCTAGTCGAGCCCTATATCCGTGTCGAGGTAGGGCTTACCAAAGATGTTGCCGAAGCCCAGCGCGAACATCGTCAAATGCTCAAAGCCCTGCGCGATGGCGACGCGCTCCACCTCGGCGAACTTTGCCGGCAGCATTGCGAGCATACCGCCACGCGACTGATCGAGGCGCTCTGAAATCTTCCGCTCTTGCTTCGCGGCGATGACAAGTCCGAAAGGCGGCTACGTACCGCCTTTCGGCTGATCCGGTGTTACAGCGCGGCGATGGTCTGTACTTCGACCAGGAACGGCTCCTTCACGAGACGATCGACCATCAACAGCGTGTTCGGAGGATATTTGCCATCCGGAAACATCTTCGGAAATTCGCGCAGCCGGAAATTCATGAAGTTGGGGATGTCCTGAGAATGGACCAGATAGGTCGTGAACTGGACCACATTCTTCCATGACGCGCCGGCCGAACGCAGAGCGGCTTCGATATTCTTGAACACCTGCGTCGTCTGCGCGTCGAAATCGCCTTCGCCGACGATATTGCCCGCCGCGTCGCCCGCCAGCATCCCAGAGATGAAGAGGAACTCGTTCGCCTTCACTCTCGTCACATGGGTGTATTGCCCCATGGGCTTTCCAAGCTCGCTAGGATTGTAGATGTTGATTTCAGTCATCAGAGGCTCCTTGTAAAGTTGTTCGGTTAAACAACGGGGTTCTCGAGAATGCCGATGGCATCGATCTCGACACGCACGCGGTCGCCCGGCTTGAGATAGCGCGGCGGCTTGAAACCGATCCCCACGCCCACCGGTGTTCCGGTTGCGATGATGTCGCCCGGCAACAACGTGGTCGACTTACCGATGGTACGGATCAGCGTTGGAACATCGAATATCAGATCGCCGATGCGCGCCGATTGGCGCAGCTCGCCATTGACCAGACAGCGGATGCCGAGTGCGGAAAGATCGCCAAGTTCGTCAGCGGTTACGATCGACGGGCCAAGCGGCGCGAAAGTATCCACGCCCTTGCCCAAAAGCCACTGCTTGTGCCGCTTCTGCAACTCGCGCGAGGTGACATCGTTCAGGATGGTGTAGCCGAAGACAAATGAAAGCGGATCATCGCTCTGCGTGACACGCCCCGAACGCCCGATAACCACGGCAAGCTCCGCTTCGTAATCGACGGAGTCGTAAGGATCGTTGGCCGACACAATAGCCTCTCCGGGCCCAATCACGGCCGACGGAGGTTTACTAAAGATAATCGGATAGTCAGGGATCTCGCTGCCCCCCGTCGAGCCGGAATCGAACCCGCTCTTGCCGAACTCCGCGGCGTGTTCGTGATAGTTCTTGCCGACGCAGTAAATGTTGCGCCGGGGCGTCGGTATCGGCGCGGAGATCGTAACGGCAGACACCGGTTTCGCGCTGTCTTTCTGCTTGATCCGGGAAAGAATTTTTTCCTTCCGGCTTTCGAAGTGCTCGATCAGGTCGAGCATATCGGTGGCAATGCCTGCCACGGAGAGGTCGATCACGCTCTTGCCGTCATCGACAAGCGCGCCGACAGCTTCCCTCCCCTCCGTGCAAAACGTAACGAATTTCATGTCGTTCTCCTGTGAGCCTGCGAAACTGTCGAAATCTTTCTATTTTTCACGGTGCGGCAGCGGGCCGCCATGTTCGCGGCGGTTCCCCCGCTTCTCTTCCAGTCCGCTACTCACCCATGGCGGGAAAAACGTGGATGCGAGTGGCTGGCACGTGAATCGTAAAGCGGTCGCCTTCTGCCGGCGTGTGAAGCTGGGATCGTTCGGAGAGATCAACCACGATGGGCTCTTCCGAAACCTCGACCTTCATCTCCGCCATGGTCGTCGCACCCTGAAAATAAAGACTGCGCAGTGTGGCGGGGAATGAAAGGCCGGGTTCTGCTGCTGCCGTACTCTCCACGAGCCGGGCATGTTCCGGCCGGAAAAAGATCCGCACCTGCGCACCGGGTGCCGCTTCCTGCGGCCGTGTAATCGTCGCCTGCCCTATTGCCGTATCGATGAGGCTCTGCGTTGCACTACGCTCCCGCACCGTGCCATCGACGAAACTGCCGCGGCCGATGAACTTTGCCACGAAGCTGGTGGCAGGAGCACCATAGAGGTTCTGCGGCCTGGTGCATTGCTCGACGCGACCCTCGTTCATGACCGCCACCCGGTCGGACATCAGCAACGCTTCTTCCTGGTCGTGCGTTACGAAAATCGTGGTGATGCCGAGCTTGCGCTGTAGATCGCGCACCTCGCGCTGGAGTTCTTCGCGCAGCTTCCGGTCAAGCGCGCTAAAGGGCTCGTCTAGAAGCAAAATATCGGGCTCGGTCACGAGCGCTCGCGCCAGCGCTACACGCTGTTGCTGCCCGCCCGAAAGCTGCCGCGGCGCGCGATCGGCAAATCCCTGCATATGGACAAGATCGAGCGCACGCTGGACTCGCGGCCCCCGCTCCGCCTTCGGCACACCGCGCATGCGCAGTCCATATTCGACGTTGGCCGTGACATTCATATGCGGAAACAGCGCATAGGACTGAAACATCATGCCGATCCGCCGCTTCTCCGGCGGCAACGCATCGACACGCCGATCGCGGATATGGATTTCGCCGGCAGTCGGCACCTCGAATCCGGCCACCATCATCAGCGTCGTACTCTTGCCGCAGCCGCTCGGCCCCAGCAGGGAAACAAACTCTCCCTTCGCGATATCGAGATCGATATGCTCGACGGCAAGCGTGGTGCCGTATGATTTACGCACCCCGCAGAGGCGAAGATCGTAGCCAGTCAGGACACACCTCCCGATCGTGCCGCACGCACGGCGAACACGATGAAGAACGCGATGATAATCATCTGGATGATGGAGAAAGCGGCGACGCTCGGATCGAAGTTGTATTGCATGTAGTTGAATACGGCGACCGGCATGGTGATGTTCTCGGCGGTCGTGACGAACAGCGAGATCGGAATGTTGACGATGGAGACGATGAACGCAAAAGCCGCGCCTGCGCGAATGCCTACGGCCATCAAGGGCAGCGTCACGGTCCAGAATGCGCGCAGCGGCGAAGCGCCGAGGCTGCGCGCCGCGTGCTCATAGACCGGCGGCATATCGGCAAGCACCGCTACCGAGGTACGCAGGACATAGGGCGTACCGATCACGGTATGCCCGAAGATGAGCGTCATGATCGACAGGTTGAAGCCGAGAACCGCCCACAGAAATAGAAGTGAAACGCCGTATACGATCCACGGCACGGTAAGCGAAGACAGGCACAGCGCGTACAACAGATCGCGACCTGGAAATCTGCCGCGTGCGATGACGAGCGAAGCCGGAACACCGATCAAAAGCGCGCAGGCCGTCGATGCCAGCGCCACGATCAAGCTGTTCCCCAATGACAGCATGAAGGTCGGATTTTCCACGACCGAGCGATACCATTTCAAGCTGAAACCGCTCGGCGGGAAGTTGATGTATTCGGCGGTATCGAAAGAAATCAACCCGACGACCAGAAGCGGAAAAGCCAGCACCAGCGTCATCAGGAAGACGTAGCCGTTGAGCACACGCTCGCCCCACCGGGATTTTCCGGAGCTTTCGCTCATTGCGTGCTCCTTCTCGGGTTGAAATAGCGAAGCTGGATCGCGAGGATGAAGAGCGCGATCACGGCTAGCACCGTAGCCAGCGCCGCGCCTGCTGCGCGATCATTGGCCACCGTCATCTGCTCCCAGATCGCAACCGGCAGCATGACCGTGCTCGAACCGCCGAGCAGCAGCGGAATGACGAAAGCGCCGCAGCTCTGCATGAAAACGATGAGCATGCCCGCCGCAACGCCTTCGAAACTCAGCGGCAAGGTGATGGTGAGAAAGGTCCGCCACGGCGGCGCGCCGAGGCTGCGCGAAGCGCGCTCGATCGCCGGATCAATCGAGCGCAATACGCTTTCGATCGGCAGCAGCATGAAAGTAAAACTGATATGCGCAAGGCCAATCACGACAGCGATGAGCCCGTAAACGAGCGGCACCGGGCCGGAGGTCAGACTAAGCGCCTGCAAGGCATAATTGATCACACCGTTCTTGCCGAGCATGATGAGCCAGCCCATCGTCATCATGTTCATGCCAACGGCGAGCGGCGTGAACGCGATGAGGAAGACGGTGCCGGTCCATTTCGAGCGCGAGCGCGCGAGGTAGAGCGCCATCGGATAAGCCAGCAAGGCATTCACGACCGCCACAGCTACGCTGACGATGAGCGTGAAGACCAGCACGCGCCATGTATAGCTGGAGCTGAAAACTTCGATGTATTTTCCGAAGCTCAGGGTGGCAGCGAAAGGCCAGGAGCCGATCGCACCGCCGAGGCTGATCGAAAGCATCAGCAAGCTGGGCAAGACATAACCGATCACCATCAACGTGGTGATGGGTGCGGCAAGCATCGTATTCACGAATGTCCGGCGTCCGGCCCCGGGGCGCGATGCGCCCTGGGACCGGATGGCTTTGGAAGTCAACATAGCTGCCGTTAGCGGCTCAGATGCGGATTTCGGCGTTCCACCGCGCGATGATCGACGGCGTAACCCGTGCAAGATCTCGCAACGACGGGATCGTGCCTTCGGACGCCGGCATCACACGCGCCGCCGTTGCCTGCGGGAACACGACCTTGCGGTTAACCGGCGTGTACTGGATCATCTTGTAGTATTCGAGCAAAGGCTCGGGATCGAGCAAGGTATTGATCCACTCATAAGCCAGCTTGGAGTTGGAACCCTTTACGACCTGGGCAGGTACGAGCGAGAATAGCGAGTTCGGCTTCAGGCGCGTGAAATCGAGGTAGCGCGCACCCGCATCCATCATCGCGTAGACCCGGCCGTCCCAGAGCCAGCCGATCTCGGCTTCGCGCGACAAGATCAGCCGTTCGGCCTCGATCGCCGTGCCCCAGAACTTCGTCACATAAGGACGCACACGCTTCAGCGCGTTGAAGGCCGGCTCGAGGTTATCGAGGCTGCCGCCGAGCGAAGCGGCAAGATGCCAGACGAGTTCCGGAGTCCACGGATAGGAAATATCCGGCAGCGTTACATTGCGGCCGAACTCGCCCTTGCCGGCGCGCTCCAGAAACTCCGGCCAGCTCTGCGGGGCCTGCTTGATCTTGGTCTTGTCGTAGAAAATGCCGGAAGCACCGTACTGATAGGAAACGCCAAACGAATCCCACGGCTCGTAGAATTGTGCCGGAACGTCGCGCAGGTTCGGTACGAGTTCGGGGGTCAGCTTCAGCACCAGCCCCTTGTCGATCAGCGATAGTGCGAGCAACTCGCTGTTATCGACCGCGTCGAGCGGTGGCTTCGAAGGCTGGCTCTCGATCTGTGCAGTCCACTGGGCAGGACCGCCGGAAACCACCTTCACGTCGACGCCCGTACGCTTCTTGAAGAGCGGCGCAAAATGGGTGCGGATCGATTGCTCCCAGCGGCCGCCAAGACTTGTCACCGTAATCGTTTTTTCCTGCGCAAATACCAAGCTGGAGCGGCCGCTCAAGAATGTCGCGCCTGCGACACCACCGACAAAGGCACGCCTCGAAATGCTGTTCATTGGGGTATTTCCTCCGGTTCCTGCCGAGTTTATGGGACGCTAACAGATAAAAATCTTGGATACAATCTCCAATAAATGATCGACCGGAGGTGGAGGAGTTTGGAGGCCCAACACTGCGCCAGCATCGCAACCGTGGCACCTGCGTAGATTTATGTGCGCGTAAAGAACAACATCAGCCCAAAGATTCACGCTTCCGAGTGGCTCCGCTGCGAGTGACTCCAGCGCCGCAGACGCACGAGCGTTCAAGAAAGAAAACTGCTCGCAAAGCCTGGCTGACCTCCCCTGTGAATGGACGCCTCTCTTCCGATCTTCCGGCTCAGATCCACAACCGGACAGCTCTGCCGCAGAGTTGAACTGATCGGTTCAACTGAAAGCCGATTCCGCTTTTTGGCTAATCTCTTCATCCATCACGGTGGAAATCCGCCGAAAAGCGAGCGTTCCAGCCGGATCGGTTCCCTCGCGGTACCTCAGTGCAAGACCGAGCGGCAAATCCACCCTTGAAACCGCGCCGGAAATACCACTCAATATTCGAAGAAGGATATTCAGCAGATTGCAGAGACTATCATGCGGCTCACGAAGTTTTCCGACTACGCGCTACGCGTTCTGATGTACGCAGCCGTAAGAAAAGAGCGCCTTATTACTATTGACGAAGTATCGAAGGTCTACGGTATCTCCCGGGCGCATCTCATGAAGGTAGTGAACCAATTGAGCCGCGCGGGTTATCTGACGGCGGTGCGCGGGCGTTCCGGCGGCATAACTCTCGCCAAGCGTCCGAATGCGGTTCGCTTGGGCGATGTAGTTCGGGCAACAGAGCCCGACTTCGCTCTCGTCGAGTGCTTCGAAATGCGCAACGAATGTGTTGTGACCGCGCGTTGCCGTTTGCGAGGTGTGCTGGACGAAGCTCTCAGCGCGTTCATTCGCACGCTAGATCGCTATACGCTGGCCGACCTTATCCTCAATCCCCGCGATTTTGGTATCAAGCAGCGCTGACAATGAGGGAGTAAACCCTCCTCACACGGACCCAGCGCCCCCGTCTGCAATCTCTGCAAGGCGCTTGGGGTTCAGCACCATCATGCGTTGACGGCCATTCCTCACCACGCCCTGCTTCTGCCAAAGGCTAAGCGTTCGGCTTACCGTGAAATATGTGAGTCCCGCCATTTCCGCGAGGTCATCGCGCGTGACCGGGAACTGGATTTGAATTCCA
>CAUJKG010000176.1 GCA_963205465.1 Pseudomonadota bacterium
ACCTATCGTCTGTCCGAAGAGCAGGCGCGCGCCATCCTCGATCTGCGTCTGCAGCGGCTGACCGCACTCGGCCGCGACGAAATCGAAGCCGAGCTCGATGCGCTCGGCAAGGAGATCGCGGAGTATCTCGATATTCTCCGCAGCCGCGCCCGCATCCAGTCGATCATCAAGACCGAACTTTCCGAAATCAAAAAGGAATTCGCCACCCCGCGGAAGACCGAGATTTCCAGCGAGGAAGTCGGCGAGATCGACGAAGAGGCGCTGATCACGCCGGAAGACATGGTGGTGACGGTGTCGCACGCGGGCTACGTCAAGCGCGTGCCGCTCTCGACCTATCGCGCACAGCGCCGCGGCGGCAAGGGCCGCGCCGGCATGCAGACGCGGGAGGAAGATTTCGTCAGTCGCCTGTTCGTAGCTTCTACGCATGACGAAGTGCTGTTCTTCTCGTCGCGCGGGCGGGCCTATACGTTGAAGGTCTGGAAACTGCCGCTCGCGGCTCCGCAGGCGCGCGGCAAGGCATTCATCAATCTTCTGCCGATCCAGACCGACGAAACCATCACCTCGATCATCACGATGCCAGCGGACACGGCCGAGCGCGAGAAGCTGAACATCATGTTCGCGACCACCGCCGGCGGCATCCGGCGGAACGCGCTGTCCGACTTCGTCGATATTCGCCGCTCCGGCATCATCGCGATGAAGCTCGACGAGGGCGAGGCGATTGCCGACGTCGCGGTTTGCACCGACGCCGATGACATCGTGCTCTCGACCGCCGGCGGCCAGTGTATTCGTTTCCCGGTCGGAGACGTGCGCGTGTTCAAGGGCCGCGACTCCACGGGCGTGCGCGGTATCAAGCTGGACGATGACGACAAGGTCATCTCCATGTTGATCATTCGCCATGTCGAAGCGACCAGCGAGGACCGGATCGCCTATCTGAAGCTCGCCAATGCCGTGCGCCGCGGCGAAGAGGCCGATGCCGAGGCTGACGACGAAGAGAAGGTCGGCTCGATCGAGCTGTCGCAGCAGCGCTACGCGGAAATGGGCGCGGCCGAGCAGTTCATCCTGACGCTCACTGAGCGCGGCTACGGCAAGCGTACTTCGTCTTACGAATACCGCATCACCGGCCGCGGCGGCAAAGGCATCGTCGCCATGTCGCTCAGCAAGAAGAATGGCCGTATCGCCGGTTCTTTCCCGGTCGAGGAAACCGACCAGATCATGCTGGTGACCGACGGCGGCAAGCTGATCCGCACCCCGGTATCCGGCATTCGCATTGCCGGCCGCTCCACGCAGGGCGTCATCGTGTTCGACACTGCCGACGACGAGAAGGTGGTTTCGGTGGAGCGCATTCGCGAAGACGAAGACAACGGCGAGCACTGACGCCGCCTTGCCGGGCGGTGCGGAGAAGGATAACCAGTCGGCATGGAACGCATCGGCCTTTACGCTGGCACCTTCGATCCGATCACGAATGGCCATCTCGACGTATTGGAAGCGGCTGCACGGATGTGCGACCGCGTTGTCGTCGCTATTGGGATCCATCCGGGCAAGAAGCCGGTTTTCGACGCCGCCGAGCGCAGGGCGATGATCGAGGAGGCGAGCGCCTCGATCGCGCGCGCCTATAAGGTCGAAATCAGCACCATGAACTTCGACGGCCTCGTCATCACCGCGGCCAGGGAGAAGAAAGCAACGCTTCTGATCCGGGGCCTGCGCGACGGTACCGATTTCGACTACGAAATGCAGATGAGCGGCATGAACGGCGAAATGGCGCCGCAAATCCAGACTGTTTTCATTCCGGCAAAGCCCGAAGCACGTCACGTGACGGGAACGCTGGTCCGGCAGATCGCGGCCATGGGCGGCGATATCTCCAAGTTTGTGCCGGAATTCGTCGCCAAAAGACTGGTCGCGCAATTCGCGAAAAAACCGGGTCAGTGAGGAATAAGATGCGTGTCGTTCAACTGGTTGTCTTCCTGTGCGCGCTCGCGTTTCCGCTGAGCGCGAGCGCCCAGCAGAATGTCGATCCCTGGCGCGGCACTACGCCCGAAGCCAAGGCAAAGCAGAAGCCGGATGCGAAGGCCGAACGGAAGAGCGCCCAGACCAAAATAAAGGCCAAGACGAAGACCGGCGGCTCGGACACGCTTACGCTCGAAACCACCAAGGGCAATATCGTGATCCGTTTGCGGACCGATCTCGCACCGAACCATGCCAAGCGCCTGCAGCAGCTTGCCAGCGAAGGTTTCTATAATAATGTGCCGTTCCATCGCGTGATTGACGGCTTCATGGCGCAGACCGGCGACGGCCAGCATGGCAACGGCAGTGGCGGTTCTTCGCATCCGGATTTGCGCGCGGAATTCTCTTCCGTGCCGTTCCGCCGCGGCATTGTCGGCATGGCGCGCAAAGGCGGCAACAACCATTCCGCGAACAGTCAGTTCTTCATCATGTTCGCCGAACAGTCGTCGCTGAACGGGCAATATACCGTTGTCGGCGAAGTGATTTCCGGCATGGATGTCGTCGACAAGATCAACAAGGGCGAACCGCCCCGCAATCCCGACCGCATTCTCCGCGCGGTCGCAGGTCAATAAGGAACTTGAACCATGGCTGACGAAAACACGCTTCTTCTGGAAACGACGCAAGGTCCGGTCACGATCCAGATGCGCCCCGATCTCGCGCCGGGCCACGTCGCGCGCATCAAGGAACTCGTGAAAGACGGGTTCTATGATGGCATCGTCTTCCATCGCGTGATCGACGGCTTCATGGCGCAGACCGGCTGCCCGCACGGCACCGGCACCGGCGGTTCGGGCAAGAAGCTCAAAGCCGAGTTCAATGCAGCGCCGCACGTGCGCGGCACGGTTTCGATGGCGCGCGCCGCCAATCCAGATTCCGGCGACAGCCAGTTCTTCATCTGCTTCGACGATGCGCGCTTCCTCGACGGCCAATACACCGTGTGGGGCGAGGTCACCTCGGGCATGGAAAACGTCGACAAGATCAAGCGCGGCGAACCGGTGACGAACCCCGACAAGATCGTCTCCGCCAAGATGGCGGCGTAAACGCCTTCCACCTACGCATACTTGTCATGCCCCGCGAAAGCGGGGCATCCAGTATTTACCGATGGTAATGTGGTTGCTGGATCGTCCGCTTTGGCGGACGATGACGGCGTGAAATGAAAACCGACCTGTTCGATTTTGACCTTCCTTCGGACGCGATCGCGCTCCGGCCGGCGGAGCCGCGCGACGCCGCGAAGCTCCTCGTCGTCACCCCGAACCTGGATCCTGAATTCGACGACCGCGTGGTGCGGGAACTGCCTTCGCTGCTCTGCGCGGGCGATCTCCTGGTCGTCAACGACACCAAGGTCATTCCTGCGCGCCTGCGCGGCGTACGGGAGAGAAACGGGGTTCCCGTAGAGATCGAGGCGACGCTGCTGAAGCGTACAGGCCCCGAACGCTGGCAGGCGCTGGCGAAGCCCGCCAAGCGGCTCCAGGCGGGCGACCGCATCCGATTCGGGCACGAGTCGCGGGTCTGTCTGTTGGGCGCGCTCGACGCAACCGTCGAAGAGAAAGGTGAGGCGGGCGAAATCACGCTTTGCTTCGACTTTCATGGCGCAGTACTCGACGACGCGATCGATGCGCTCGGGCACATTCCGCTGCCGCCGTACATCGCCTCCAAACGCGAAGACGACGAGCGCGACCGCCGCGACTATCAGACCTTGTTTGCGAAGCATGAAGGATCGGTCGCCGCACCGACCGCCGGACTGCATTTCACGGATGCCCTGCTTGCCGCGCTTGCAGCAGCCGGCGTGACGATCGCGAAGGTAACGTTGCACGTCGGCGCGGGCACCTTCCTGCCGGTGAAGACGGAGGATGTCTCGGGCCATAAAATGCACGCCGAGTACGGCGAGATCGGCGCCGAGGTGGCCGCGCAGATCAATGCGGCCCGGGCCAAAGGCGGCCGGATCATTCCGGTCGGCACCACTGCGCTGCGGCTGCTGGAGTCGGCGGCTACGCCCGACGGAGAGGTGAAGCCGTTCGCGGCGGAGACGGACATTTTTATTACGCCCGGCTACCGCTTCCGCGCGGCGGACGCGCTCTTGACGAATTTTCATTTGCCGCGTTCGACGCTGTTCATGCTGGTCAGCGCCTTTGCCGGTACCGAACGCATGAAGCGGGCTTATGAGCATGCGATCGCCAACGGCTACCGCTTCTATTCTTATGGCGACGCCAGTTTGCTGTTTCCGGAACGGCCGCGCTAGAACCCGCCGATGCAGTTCGAGATTCACGCAATAGACGGTGCCGCGCGCCGCGGAACGCTGAAGACCGCGCGCGGGGATATCCGCACGCCCGCTTTCATGCCGGTCGGCACGGCGGCGACCGTGAAGGCGATGCTCCCCGAAACCGTGCGGTCGACGGGCGCGGATATCGTGCTCGGCAATGTCTATCATCTGATGTTGCGGCCAGGCGCGGAGCGGATCGCAAGCCTCGGCGGCCTGCATAAGTTCATGAACTGGAGCCGGCCAATCCTGACGGATTCCGGCGGCTTTCAGGTCATGTCGCTCGCCAAACTGCGTACATTGAACGAGCATGGCGTGAAGTTCAGGAGTCACATCGACGGCACTGCCTATGAACTCACGCCCGAACGCGCGATGGAGATTCAGGCGCTGCTCGGCTCCGATATCTCGATGCAACTCGACGAATGCGTGCGGCTGCCCTGCAGCGACGAGGAAGCGGCGCGCGCGATGCGGCTTTCGCTGCGCTGGGCGGAGCGGTCGAAGAAAGCGTTCGGCTCGCCGAAAGATCGCGCGATTTTCGGTATCGTGCAGGGCGGCGCATCGGTGCCACTGCGGCTGGAATCCGCCAAAGCCCTGACGGAGATCGGCTTCGACGGCTACGCCATCGGCGGTCTCGCCGTCGGCGAGCCGCAGGACGTCATGCGCGCCACGATTGCGGCGACGATGCCGGCGTTGCCGGCAGACCGGCCGCGTTATCTGATGGGGGTCGGTACGCCCGATGATCTTCTCAAAGCGGTCATGCGCGGGGTCGACATGTTCGATTGCGTGATGCCGACGCGGGCAGGCCGCCACGCGCTCGCCTATACCCGCTTCGGCCAGTTGAATCTGAAGAATGCCCGCCATGCCGACGATCCGCGGCCCATCGACGAGGCGAGTGATTGCCCGGCCGCGCGCGATTACTCGCGCGCCTACCTGCATCACCTGGTAAAGGCGAACGAAATCCTCGGCTCGATGCTGCTGACCTGGATCAACGTCGGCTACTATCAGAGCCTGATGGCCGGAATGCGCGATGCCATCTCTGCCGGCCGCCTACAGGACTTCGCGGCGGAAACGGCGGAGGGATGGGCGCGGGGAGACGCGGCAGCGGCGTAGTCCTGAAAAGCGGACCGGGGCGGCGAACGTCACGCCGCCCCCGGTGCTGCCGGCTGAGCGCAGCCGGTCATGAAGTCAGGCGGCCTTGTCGCCCTTGCGTTCCGTCAGTACCGGCTCGAAACCCTCGAACTCGGGGTGGCCGAGATACATCGGCACGGCAGGCTTGTGCTCGCCGGCGCGAGCGTGGGCCGCGCGGAATCCTTCCGAGTTGGTCCAGTTTTCGAAATCCTGCTTCGTTGCCCAGGTCGTATGCGAAGAATACAGCGAATGGTCTTCCTTCTTCGGGCCTTTCAGAAGATGGAATTCGATGAACCCCGGCATGGTGTTCAGATAGGACTTGCGCTCGCGCCAGATGCGCTCGAATTCTGCTTCCTGGCCGGGGGTAACTTTGAACCGGTTCATCGCGATGAACATGACGTTTCCTTTCCTTTGCCTTGCGGCTGCTGGGCGGTCTCTCATTACCGGCAGTTTGCCGGAAACGCGGAGCGAGCCGCTTTCAGGATACTGAAAGCGGCCGCTTCGTTCGTGCTCCTCTTGCGAGGAATGCTTTTCGGGAGGCGCGGACGCCTCCGCGCAATTCAGCGCGCCGCAAGCACGGCCGGAGAAATGGCATTCACGCCATCGCCGAACCGCACCTTCAGTGCGCCCTTGAACGTAATTCCCGGTGCCGCGCTCGCCCAGAGCGAGTCGTTCTGGTTGTCGGTCGGCGTCGTGCGGACCACGGGATACTGGTGATAGTATTCGTTGAGCAGGTTATCGACGCTGAAGCTCAACGTCGCCATCTCGTTCAGCTTGTAGCCGATATAGAGGTTGACGAGGTTGTAGCTCTCGGTCGGCGTATAGTTCGCCGGCAGATCGGTCTTCGCGGCGACCGCGGCCCAGCGGACCATGGCCGTCAGCCTGCGGTCGAGGAGCCGCACGCCGAACGTGGACACGATCTTGTCGGGCTGAATGTTGGCAAGGCCGATATTCGTCGCGGTATTCTTGCCGCGCTGATGTTGACCGGCGAGACCAGCAAACCAGTCACCAGCGTCGTAGGTGCTTTCGAGTTCGACACCCTGGATCCGTGCGTCCGAGATGTTCTGATACTGATAGAAGTTGAAGGTCTGGTAGATCGGGTTGAACGCGCCCGTGCCGGTCAACTCGATGAAATCGCTGATGTCGTTACGGAACACGTTGAGCTTCGCGCGGAACGCATCGCCGGGGCGATAGACGTTGTCGAACTTGAAGTTGATACCGATTTCCTTGTTCTTGCCGACCTCTGGACGGAGATTGAAATTCTGCTGGAAGCAGAAGAATCCCGAATTGCCGTCAGGGCAGACGAATGCGCCTGGGCCGCCACCAGTCGGATGCGCGCCAACCACGAGGGTTTCGGTGAGCGTCGGCGAGCGATAGCCCTCCGCGTAGCTCACGTAAGGCGTGATCTGCGAATTGGGCCACAGACCGACGGTGAGCTTCGGCGAGAAGCGCGATTGATCGTTCTGGAAGCCGCCGGCATTGAAATGATAGGCGTCATAGCGGCCGGCTGCGATCACCTGAAGCAGGTTCGAGTAATCCGCCTTCCACTGCACGAACGCGCCGAACACCGAACGGCGGCCGCCCGGCGTGGTCAGATCGCCGGTGCCGCGCGGATCCGTGGTTTCCACCGAATCCGTGAAGAAGTCGCCGCCGATGGTGATGGCATTCCGCCAGTTGCCAAAGTCGAAGCGGGAGGTGTTGTTGATGTCGAAGCCGACGGTGTCGAGCAGGAAGTTGCGGTTGTCGCCGATACAGCCGGTGATGTTGTTGCCCGGCACGCCGCCGCAATAAGCGGAAGCCGATGTCGTTGTGTGCGCGATCTTCAACTGGTTGGTATCGGTGCGGTTCCAGTAGACGTTCGCATCGATGTTGAAGAGCCGGTCCTCCGGCTTTTCGTAACGCCAGCGCGCGTTGAGCGTCATGTTCGTTGTGTCGGTCGCGTAAATCGACGTGCCGCCTGCGGGCGGACGCGGCGGCTGACCGAAATTGTATTCGCTGTAATAGAACAGGCCGCCCAGCGTGATCTTGTGACCGTCGGCGGGCATCAGGTTGGTCTTGATCAGGCCGCTCGTAACCTGCTGCCAGCTATTGGCGATCAGGAATTTGTTGCCGTCTTTATAATTGGACTGATCGCGATGGGAGACGCCGACGATGAAGTCGGCATTCTGCTGGCGCGCGGCAGCAAAGGCTGAAATCTGGCCGCTTGCGGTGTTGCTTCCCGCGGCAATGTTCGTCTCGACCGCCCAGCGCTGGTTCGGCGCAAGGATATCGGAGGCTTCCTTGGTGCGGAACGCGACCACGCCGCCGATTGCGCCGGTGCCGTAAATATTCGCGGTCGGGCCGCGCACGACATCGACGCCGGCGATCATCTCCTTGTCGAGGTAAAAGAAGCCGTTGGCGAAGTGGCCGGTGCGCTGCGCATTCTGGCGCGCGCCGTCGATCAGCACGGCGACGCGGCCGAAGTCCTGCAAACCGCGAATGTTGATCGCGCCCGCCGGTTCATCCGCGCGATCCTGGAAGGTTACGCCGGGTGTGGCGATAAAGATTTCAGAGATGCGCTTCGGCTGAATGAGTTCGATCTGGTCCGCGCGGACCACGCTCACCGGCGCAAGAGCGTTGATCGCCAGCTCTTCGGTCTTCGTGGCGATGATGGTTATTGCATCCAGCATCGTAACCTGCGCGGACGCAGGCGACAGCAATGTGGATGAGAGAAGTGCAAAGGCAGATACACTGCCCAGAAGCGCGATCCCGCGCTTCGTTGTTCCAGCCATTTTTGAAGCCCCACTCGTTTTATATTTTTTATCTTTTTGTATTTTTTGCCGGTGCTTGCGGGCTGCAGCATGGCTGCGGCTAGCTGGCGGGCTTTGCGAAACCATTCCGGCCCCGCAAACTAGTTGCTATGGATAACAATCCGGCGTACTAGGGTCAAGTGTTTGAAATCACTAGATAAAAATAGTTCTAAACTGGCTCAGTTAAGAACCGTTCAAAAGAAATAACCGAGCGCGATGGATGGGTCATCAATGCCGACCAAGACCAATCAGGTCGAAACCAGCCCGAGTTCAAGTACCGGCAACGCTTCGCAGCGGTCGATCGATATCGTTGGCAATCGTATCGAAAGCCGCGATCTGTTTGTCGGCACGAAAGAAATCACCATTGGCCACGAAGGCGAAGCCTACCGCCTTCGTCTGACCGCTCTGAACAAGCTGATCCTGACAAAATGAATCGAAGAATTTCCCTCCTGACACTTGGCGCGATGCTGTTCGCCGCTGCATCGGTCACGACGGCTGCCGCCTGGACCGTGAAAGACGCAGCAGGCAGGACCATCGAAATAACGGACGCTTCCCGCATCGTGACCATCGGCGGCGCGGTGACCGAGATCGTCCATGCGTTGGGTTTCGGCGATAAAGTCATCGCGATCGATATAACCAGCACGTATCCGGCCGAGATTAAGAAGCTGCCGACCATCGGCTATATGCGGGCGCTGGCGCCGGAGGGCGTGCTTTCGCTGGGGCCGAGCCTAGTGCTGGCGATCGAGGGATCGGGACCCGCGGAGGCGATCGACGTGCTCTCGCGTGCGTCGATCCCGTTCGTCCTGATTCCGGAAGGAACCGACGAGACCGCCGTGTTAAAAAAAATCCGCGCGGTCGCGCAAGCGCTCGGCGCGCCGGAAAAAGGCGAGCAGCTTGCGAAAACGGTTGGCGAAGACATTGCCGCTGCCAAAGCGATGATCGCGAAGAACGTCACCAAGGAACGCAACGCCGTGTTCGTGCTTTCCACCGGCAACGGTACGCCGACGGTTGCAGGAGCCGGTACGAGCGTTGACGGGATCTTCAAGCTCTCGCATGTCGCGAATGCCATGGCGGCGGTGCACGGCTTCAAGCCGGCAACGCCGGAGGCGACGCTTGCGGTGCAGCCGCAGAATATCGTCATGCTGCTGGAGCGCAGTCATGCGCTTGACGAAAATGCGGTGTTCGCTTTGCCCGCATTTGCCGGAACGCCTGCCGCCAGGGACAAGCGGCTGATTTTGATTCCCTCTTATTACCTGTCCTTCGGGCCGCGCACCGCGCACGCTATCCGCGACCTCGCTGAAAAAATCTATCCTGAACTCGAACTGCCGAAGCTGCCGCCACGGCCCTGGACCGAGGCAGCTTCCAGCCACAGCAAATGACAAGCGATGACGCCGTGCTCGGCGCAAGTTCGCGCAGCTTGACGCTGCCGCGGCTGGTTCTTCTCGTCTGCGCATTGGTGCTGGTGGCGGCGCTCATCGGATCGCTGGCCATCGGACCGGTTGTGATTCCGGCGGGCAAGGTGATCGGTATTCTGTGGGATGCGCTTCACGGCATTCGGGCGACTTCGGGCCTGGATATGCGCGACGCCATCGTCGTGCTGGACATTCGCCTGCCCAGAACGCTGTTGGCGGCCGGCGTCGGCGCGACGCTCGCGGTCTCGGGCGCAGTAATGCAGGGCATCTTTCGGAACCCGCTGGCGGATCCCGGCATTGTCGGCGTTTCTTCGGGAGCGGCACTCGCAGCCGTAGCCTGGATCGTGTTCGGCGGGCTGGTTGCCGGTTTCGTGCCTCGCTGGCTCATCAATTATTCGCTTCCTGTCGCCGCGTTCGGCGGCGGGCTCACGGCAACGATCCTTTTGCATCGCATGGCGACGCGGAACGGAAGAACAGCGGTTGCGAGCCTTCTTTTCGCAGGCATCGCGCTGGGTTCGCTGACGGGGGCTG
>CAUJKG010000177.1 GCA_963205465.1 Pseudomonadota bacterium
CCGACCGAATGGCCGAGCGCCGCGACGAATGGCAAAAACGGCGCGCCGAGTGGAAGGAAAACAAGGAGCGCCCGCCGGTCGATCAGATCGATCGCCTGCGCAAGCGCGCAGACGCCATGGCGGAACGCGCTGCCGACCTGAAGCGTTTTGCCGATGCAGCGCAGCCGCTCTACACGACGCTTGATGAGGCACAGAAGCGCCGCCTGCAGACGCTGATCCAGCCTCGCCGGCATGGCTGGCACCAGCGCTGGCATCATCGTGATCGCGATGACGGCCCGCGCCGGGGCTGACCAGGTCTTGGATTATCGGATTGCGTACCTAAATAGAGAAACGGAAGCCTGTCGCTGACCTCCAAAGGGTCATTCTCTCCATCCTTGTAGCGACGCTTCTGCAGTTGGGCCGCGAGTTGCCCCCCTCGCGGCCCAACACTTTTTAAGCGCTGCCCATTTGTTTGCTGCCGGTGGCAACGAAATCGCGCGCCAGGCGTTTCTCCCGCCGGATCAGGAGAATTTCCATGACGATACGTTCCTTTGCGCTGGCCCTTCCGCTCACCGCCGCCCTCGTCCTTCCGGTTGCCGCGCAGAACCGCGCCGACAACGACCGCACCACGATCAACCAGATCGTCGCCCGCGAAGACGCGCGGATCGCCCAACTCAAGGCCAATCTCAAGCTCGCCGACGATCAGCAGGACGACTGGAATCGCTTTGAAGCCGCCTTGAAGGACATCTCCCGCAAACGGGCGGAACGCAGCATCAAAATCCGGGAAGAACAGGATAAGCGCGATGCCGAAAAAGACGGCAAGCCACTGACCCATGCGGAAGCGCTACGCAGGCACGCTGATGCCCTGACCTTCCGTGCGGAAGAAATTCGCGCGCTCGCGGATGCCGCGGAGCCGATTTCGGCAAAACTCAGCGAGGCGCAGCGCCGAAGGGTCGACGAAGTGATCCGCTCCTATGTGCAGGCGCCGTTTGTCTCCGACGGCCCAGTGCGCCGGCGCTAGTAACCACCGAAACGAAATCCTGCGCGGGGCCTCGCCATCGAGCGGAGCCCCGTTTGCATTCGCGCTTCCCGCACGATAGCAGACGTTCATGACCACCGAACTCACCGCCCTTGCGCTCGCGATCCTGCTCGGGTTCGCGCATTTGTTCATCGCCGCCAATGCCTCGACCAAGGTTCGCGGCGTTGACTGGAATACAGGCCCGCGCGATGAGCCGAAAGAACCTCTGCGCGGCGTGCCCGGCCGGCTTGATCGCGCATTCCGGAATTATCTGGAAACCTTCGCCTTCTTCGCGGCGGCGGTGCTGGTCGCGCATCTTGCCAATCGGCACAATGCCCTGACGATATATGGCGCCTGGACCTACCTGATCGCGCGCGTGATTTATTTTCCGCTCTATGCGGCGGGCATTGCCTATTGGCGCTCGGTTGTCTGGGGCGTGTCTTTTCTGGCGATTATCGCCATTGTCGCTGGACTTTACTGGCCCTGATTACTTCGGCGGCTGATAAAGCCCCCGCAGATCGCCTTCTTTCCAGATAACATTGTCGATGCGCCAGCCTTTCGGCGTCATCACGAGAATGTAGCGCACCGTAACGGCCTCGCCGAAATTCTTGAACGCAGCGGTCGCCGTTGCACCTTTGCCGTCGCCGGTTTGCACCGTCACGACCGGCTCGGTGATTTCCCAATCCTGCGCGTCGACGAAAGGATCGCCATCGAGCAAGGGCGCTTCCTGCTGCTTCTCGGCTTCCTTCGCGTCGTTATAGATCAACTCGGCGAGCGAGGGCGTGAAGTAGACTTCCAGTCCTGCGCGAGAACTGAAATCGATGCTCGGCGTATTCTTGCCGAGATACTGCTTGTAAATATTCTCGATAAACGTCTTGGCATCGTTGTCCTGCGCCGTCGCCGGCAAAGACAGAAACAAAATTGCCGCGCATACGGCGAACCAGCGAAACTTCATGATTAGACCGCGACAGGTGCCTTGATTGGGGGATGCGGATCATATTGCTCGAATGCGATATCTTCGTAACGGAACGAGAAAATATCCTTCACCGCGGGATTCAGTTTTAGTTTCGGCAGCGGCCGCGGCGCGCGCGAAAGCTGCAACTCCGCCTGCTCGCGGTGATTGTTATAGAGATGCACGTCGCCGAACGAATGCACGAAGTCGCCGGGCTTTAGCCCCGTGACCTGCGCGATCATGTGGGTGAGCAGCGCATAGGACGCGATGTTGAACGGCACGCCGAGAAAGACGTCCGCCGAACGCTGATAGAGCTGGCAGGAAAGTTTGCCGTCACCGACCCAGAACTGGAACAGGCAGTGGCAAGGCGCGAGCGCCATCTTCGGCAGGTCCGCCGGATTCCATGCGCTCACGATCAGGCGGCGCGAATTCGGATTGGTCCGAATCTCGGAAATCACGTCCTTGATCTGGTCGATGGTGCCGCCGTCGGGCGAGGCCCAGGAGCGCCACTGCTTTCCGTAAACCGGACCGAGATTGCCCTTCGCGTCGGCCCACTCGTCCCAGATGGTCACGCCATGATCGGTGAGATATTTGGTGTTGGTATCGCCGGCGAGAAACCACAGGAGCTCGTGGACGATCGCTTTCAGCGCAAGCTTTTTGGTCGTGACGAGCGGAAAGCCCTCGGCCAGATCGAAGCGCATCTGATGGCCAAAGACGGAGAGCGTACCCGTGCCAGTACGATCGCCTTTGGCGACGCCCGTCTGGATGATGCGCTCTACGAGATCGAGATATTGCCGCACGGCGACCACCTTGCCTGACCGGGCGAGAGACTACCGTCCCCACGCCGCTTTCGCATCCATGCGCTGATTCTTATCCCGCCGAAACGGGCAAACAATTTTAGAATTTATATTCTAAAATGAGCAAAAAAGCACCCCGGCAATGCCGGGGTGCGAGAACTTAGTCTGCGGTTCCGAACAAGATGCCGCCAACTGCTGGGCCAACGATGGGTGCATAGCCCAACGGGCCGTAACGCGGGCTCACGATAAATTCGGAAGAGACCCACGGGGACGAGCCATAGCTGGAGCTACCCTGCTGGTTGCCCTGCATCGTACCGCGCTGGGAAAGCAGCTGCTGCTCGCCCGGCTCCTCCGCCTTGACCGGTCCCAGGCCCCCAATCAAAGCGGTTGCCGCGACGGACGCGAGAATGATCTTCTTCATGGAAGCTCTCCTTCATGTGCATTTCCACCGCCCTGTGAACGGGAAACCTCGATAGGCGGCGTTGGTTCTGCGGCATTTGTGCATTGCAAAATCAATTTTTTGCATAATTAGAATATGTATTCTAATATTTTCCATGGCCCGCCCCGCCCGGATCGATCATGCCGCACTGATAAAGGCCGCGACCCTCGTCGCCGCCCGGCTGGGCCCCGCCGGGATGTCGATTGCGGCGGTCTCGAAGGCGGCGGGCATACCGACCGGCTCGATCTACCACCGGCTCCCCTCGCGGGACGCGCTGCTTGCCGAAATCTGGCTTTCGGCGACCGGGCGCTTTCAGGGGATGGTGCTTCCGCGAATTTCTGCCATCGCGAACGAGGCCGACGTCGTCGAATGCGCGCTCTCGACACCGCGCTTCGCGCGAAGCGACCACGCCGCCGCGGCCGTTTTAAGTTCGCATCGGCGCGAAGAATTCATCAAACCGGAAGCACCGGAAGAATACCGTACTCGTGCGGCAAAGCATGCCTCCGAAATGCGCGATGCCATCGCAGAAGCGGCTACCCGCCTGTTTCCCGCCGACCCGCGCGGCAAAGAAAAACTTGCGGTCGCAATGATCGGGATTCCGCTCGGTGCGGTGCGCGTCTTTCTTCCTCAGGCTATCCCGCCGCAAGAAATCGACCAGACGATCGCTGCCGCAGTCCGTGCGGCGCTGCTCGCCTGAAATTATGCTGCGGTGACGCAGCCGCCCTGTTTTACCTTGCGTGCCATCGAGGCCGGATATTTCACCAACATTGCCTCGGTCCGAACCGGTCTGCGGACGAGTTCGCCCTTACAGTTCGGACAGGCGCCTTTCAGCACGCGATCGGTACAGTCGCGGCAGAAGGTGCATTCGAATGTGCAGATAAACGCCTCGCGCGATTGCGGCGGCAGATCGCGATCGCAGCACTCGCAATTGGGACGTAGTTCCATCATCGGCATGGGACATC
>CAUJKG010000178.1 GCA_963205465.1 Pseudomonadota bacterium
GGCTTGCGGATGAATATAATGTGCCGATTTTCGAAGACGACTGTTATGCCGATCTGATCTGGAGCGGGGAGCGCCCTCCCGCGCTCTACGCGATGAGTCAGCGCGAGAACGTGATTTACATCGGTTCGTTTTCGAAGCCCATCGCGCCGGCGCTGCGGGTCGGTTACATCGTCGCGCCGTGGCAGGTGCTCTCCCGCGTGCTGGCGCTGAAGACCGATGCAGGTTCCGGTGCGCTCGAGCAGATGGTGCTGGCCGAGTTCTGCAAGCCGCATTTCGAAAGCCATGTTCCGCAATTGCGTGCAGCCCTTCGCGCAAAACTTGTTACGTTGCAGGAGTCGTTGAACGAGCAGTTCGGCACCGCTGCCGAATTCGACGATGCGCCCGGCGGAATCTTCCTCTGGATCAAGCTGCCCGACCCGGTCGATAGCATGCAGCTTTATCAAAAGGCGCTTGCCGCAGGCGTCGCGATCAATCCCGGCCCGGAATGGTCGGTGAACGCGAGCCACAGCCGCAGCCGGATCCGCCTATGTTTCGCGAGCCTGAGTCATCAGGATATCCGCGATGGTGTCGCAATCCTTGCCGAGGTTTGCCGCAAGGAGTTCGGGGTGCCTGCGCGCAGCGCGAACGTGCAGAAGCAGAGCTGACTGGGATGGTCGAGGCGTCGAGCAGCGAACTGCAGAATCCCGCGCTGGCGCTGGTCCGCGCCTTGCGGGTGCATCAGTGGGTCAAGAACGCGCTGGTTTTCGTGCCGCTGGTACTCGGTGGCCTGCTGCTTGAATTTCCGGCCTGGAAATATGCCTGTCTCGGCTTCGTCGCGCTCTGCCTTGCGGCTTCGGCGAGCTATGTGTTCAACGATCTTTGGGATCTCGAAAGCGATCGCGAACACTGGAGCAAGCGTAACCGGCCTTTCGCAAGCGGCGCGCTTTCGGTTGGCACCGGCTACGTGCTCGGCGCCGTATTGCTGGCGGCTGCTTTTGTCGTTTCTGCCGTGATCGGCTGGGAAGAGACGATCATGGTCGGCATCTATGTGTTGGGTTCGCTCAGCTACACATTTTTCTGCAAGCGAATTCCGATCTTCGATATTTTCCTGATCGCGAGCCTGTTTACGTTTCGTATCGCGCTCGGGATCATGATCCTCGACGTGCGGCTTTCGCCGTGGCTGCTGGTCTTCTCGATGTTCATCTTTCTTTCGCTGTCGGCGGCGAAGCGGCATACCGAGCTGCTGCGTTCTCCGGTTGCCGGCGATGCGCCGATCCCGGGGCGCGGCTATGTGCGGAGCGACGCAGGTCTTCTGCTCGCGCTCGGCGTTGCCGCCATGCTCGGCGCCGTGCTCATCAATATCGTGTACCTGCTGGAAGATGCGTTTCCGAGTGCGGTCTATTCGAACACCAACTGGCTCTGGGTGATCCCGCCTTCGATCTTTCTGTTTCTCAGCCGGGTCTGGCTGATCTCGCATCGCGGCCAACTGCTCGACGATCCGGTGGCCTTTGCGCTGAAAGATCCGGTTAGTCTGGTGCTCGGTGGATTGCTGGGGTTCGCGTTTCTCGCAGCGGTGTTCGGGTCAAGAATGCTCTGACGGCTCAAGCGGCGATGGCTTTCAGCACTTCATCCGGCTTTTCCGCAAGCAACATGTGGCCCGCGCCGGCGAGCATCACGACCGATGCGCCGGGAATGAGCGCGGCGAGTGCCTTTCCGTTTCGCAACGGCGTCATCATGTCTCGCTCAGCGAGCACGAGTGTCGTGGGCACGCTGATTTTCGCGGCGGCTTCTTTCGCGTTGTAGGCATTGCTTGCGAAGAGATCGGTGTAAAGCACGCCCGGCTTCGCCGCCTCCAGAACACGGACGCCTTTCCCCATCATCCATCCGCCCGGCGTGAGACTGCCGCCGAGCCCCGCGTGATGGCCGAAGCCCCAGATCGTCATCATGGCGATGGCGTCGGGAGAATTGGCTTTTGCTGCCCCGAGCAACGCTTCGCTGACCGGCATGGCCGCCGCCGTTGCGATCAGACCGAGACCGCTGACTTTTTCGGGATGGCGGACCGCAGTTTCGACGGCGATCAGGGATCCCAGCGAATGACCGATCAGCTTCGCCGGTTTCGCACCCGTCGCGTCGATCAGCGCGGCGGTCCACTCGGCCATTGCTTCGACCGAGGGCAGCGGGTCCCCGCCGGAAAGACCGTGGCCGGGAAGATCGGGCGCGAGCGAATTGTAGCCGTTATGCGCGAACCAGCGCGTATAAAGCGCCCAGACTGAATGATCGAAGCCCGCACCGTGGAGAAACACCACGGATGGCTTGGCGGCATCGAATTCCTTGCCGCCGGTTGCAACGAAAACTTCCGAGCGGTTGACGGTAACGTGCATCGCTTCAAGCCTTTTGCGAGGCGCGCAGCGCCTGGGAGAGATCGTCGACGATATCCTGCACGTTCTCGATGCCGACGGAGAGCCGGATCAGTTCCTCGCCGATGCCCGCGGCTTTGAGTTGCTCCGCGTCCATCTGCTGATGCGTGGTGCTGCCGGGATGAATGACCAGCGTCTTTGCGTCGCCGACATTGGCGAGGTGGCTCGCAAGACGCAGGCTCTCGATGAATTTCTTTCCCGCCGCGCGCCCGCCCTTGATGCCGAAGCTCACGATCGATCCCGCGCCGCGGGGAAGCAACGTTTTTGCGAGTTCATGATCTTCGTGGGAGGGCAGAGAAGGGTGCAATACCCATTCGACTGCGGGATTTTTGGAAAGCGCTTCGAGCACGGCAGCGGTATTCGCGACGTGGCGATCCATGCGCACGCCGAGCGTTTCCGCGCCCTGTAAAATCTGGAAGGCGTTGATCGGCGAGATGCAGGCGCCGAAATCGCGCA
>CAUJKG010000179.1 GCA_963205465.1 Pseudomonadota bacterium
CGGACGTCTCATGCGCTATCGCCCGCCGGCGGAAGGCAAGCTCGGCGATGCGACCGTGCGCAACGATACCGGCGTCTATGAAGGCGGCGAGATTTCGCTGTTCTACGATCCGATGATCGCGAAGCTCGTGACGCATGCGGCGACGCGCATCGACGCGATCGATGCGCAGGCGAAGGCGCTGGATGAGTTCGTGGTCGATGGCGTCGGCCACAATATTCCGTTTCTCGCCGCACTCATGCAGCACGAGCGCTGGCGTTCCGGTGCGCTTTCGACCGGCTTCATCGCCGAGGAATATCCGGATGGTTTCAAAGGCGTGGCCCCGGTCGGCGAGGTCGCGACTGTGATCGCGTCCGTCGCGGCGGCGATCGACCTCGTGCTCGGCGAGCGCAAGCGCCGCATTTCCGGACAGATGATGGGCCGCATCGTGCAGCGCGACCGCCGCCGCGCGGTGTGGCTGAACGCCGCCGAATATCCGCTCGACGTGGTCCGCGGCGAGGACGGCATTCAGGTGAACTTCCTTGCTGATGATGAGACGACGCATTCGGTGAAGGTAAAATCAGACTGGAAGCCGGGCATGGCGGTCTGGACCGGCACGGTGAATAACGAGCCGGTGGCAGTGCAGGTACGTAGCGCACCAAACGGCTTTAGGCTCTCGTTCCGCGGCGCGCAGGTGACGGCCTATGTCTATACCGCCGCGGAAGCGGCCGCAGCGAAGCTGATGCCGGTGAAGCAAACCGGCGACAGCGGCAAGGTCGTGAAGTGCCCGATGCCGGGGCTCGTGGTTTCCATCGCCGTGAAGGAAGGCCAGGAAGTGCAGGCCGGCGACCAGCTTGCCATCGTCGAAGCGATGAAGATGGAAAACGTGATCCGCGCCGAGCGCGACGCGACCGTCAAATCCATCTCCGTCAAGCCTGGCGACAGTCTCGCGGTCGACGCGGTCATTCTGGAATTCGCGTGATGCGATGAACGTGCTCGATCTTCTCTTTTCGTCGAAAGGGACGATCAAGCCGCAGCCTTTCGCATTCGTCGCAATCGGCATCTATGGTCTCAATATCCTCGCGGGCTCGATCCTTGACGGCCAGTTCGTGATGCGTGCGGGATTGTGGCCCTATGTCGGGCTGCAATTGCTGCTCACGTGGATCTGGTTCGTCGCGCACAAAAAGCGTCTTGCCGATGCAGGCAGGGGATATGCCGTCGCGGCGTCGCTTGCCTTCATCTATCTGATCGGGGTTGCGATCATCGCCAGTTTTGCTGCGGGAACAGCCCCTGCAGCGCTCGGTGCCGATCCGAAGGAGTCCAGCGTTTCGCTGTTCGGCGTGATTTTCGCGGTACTATTCATCAATACCTTGCTCAGCGGCGATTTCTTCCTGATCGCGCTGTTTATTTTTCTTCTGATCGGCATCCCGCTGTTTTTCGCGTTGACCGTCGTGATCTATTCGATCGTCACGGGAGCAAGGGCGAGTGTGACGCGAGAGTCTCCAGCCCCGCCGCCATCGCAAATGCCGGTGCCCGAACCTGCGACGCCGCTTCCGGGCATGGAAAAAACCCGGTCGCCGTTCTCGTGAGCGCGCGCCTTTACTTCGCCTATGGCTCGAACATGGATCGCGCGCACATGGCGCGGCTGTGTCCGCAGGCGGAGCCTTACGGCGTCGCGTCGTTGCGCAGCTATAAATACTTGATGGCGGCGTCGGGATTCGCAACCGTGATCCCGTGGCCCGGCTCCTTCGTGCATGGCGTCTTGTGGAAGGTCGGTCCGAAAGAGATCGCCGCGCTCGACCGCTATGAGGATGTCGCGGGCGGGCTCTATCGGGCCGCGCAGCTACCGGTCAAATATAACGAGCGGCTTTTGCGGGCGCTCGTCTATCTCGCCAGCGGCGATAAAGCGTCGGCGACACCGCCCGGGTATATCGAGAAGATCGTCGCCGCCGCGAAAGATTGGAACCTTCCGCCGGACTATGTGGATTATCTTGCGAAGCAGGGACCCGCGACGGCGAGGCGAGTGAGATGAGAAAACTGGTGCATCTTCTGATCAGCGGAAACGTGCAGGGCGTCGGATACCGCGCCTTCGTCGCTAGACAAGCGGAAGTGCTCGAACTCGAGGGTTGGGTGCGGAACCGGCAGGACGGTTCGGTCGAAGCCGTGCTGGGCGGCGACGCTGAAGACATCGACGAGATGATGGAAAGCTGCCGGAAAGGCCCGGCCGCCTGTTCTGTAAGCGACATCGTCCAAAGCGATACCAACGAGGAAATGCTCGCAATGCGGCCGGAAGGCCGGAAATTCGCGGTGCTGGAGACGGCCTAGCGGAGCGCGCTCGCGTTTCTCCGGATGAAGTCACGGAACAACAACACCTATGAGACGTTGGCCCGCTGACACAGCGGGGCCATCGCGATGAACAAGAACGTCAATCCTCCGCAGCAGCAGGAGCGCCAGCCCGGCCGCGAAAGCGAGATGCGGCCGCTACCCGATTACGAGCCGAAAACGCGCGGTTCCGGCCGGCTCAGGAACAAAGTCGTGCTGATCACGGGCGGCGACAGCGGCATCGGCCGTGCTGTGGCTGTGGCGATGGCGCGAGAAGGTGCTGCCGTCGCGTTCGGCTTCCTGAACGAAAAGAAGGATGCGGCGGAGACCGTAAAGCTCATCGAAGCAGAGAAGCGCGAGGCGTTCTCGCTCGCCGGCGATATCGGCTACGAGAAATATTGCAAGAAGCTCGTCAGCGCGGCGGTGAAGAAGTTCGGCCGCATCGACGTGCTCGTGAACAACGCCGCAGAACAGCACGAGGTCGATACGCCGGAGGAACTAACCGAGGAGCAGATCGACCGTACCTTCCGTACCAATATCTACAGTTTCTTTTTCATGGTGAAGCACGCGCTGCCGCACATGAAGAAGGGCGCCTGCATCATCAACACCGCGTCGATCACCGCCTATAAAGGCCACAAGACGCTGCTCGATTATTCCGCGACCAAAGGCGCGATCGTAACGCTGACGCGCTCGCTTTCGGAAAATCTGCTGGAGAAGGGCATTCGCGTGAATGCGGTTGCGCCGGGGCCGATCTGGACGCCGCTCATTCCCGCGTCGTTCGACGCGAAAAAGGTCGCGAAGCACGGCGAGAGCGCACCGATGGAGCGGCCGGGCCAGCCCAACGAGGTCGCGCCGGCTTATGTTTTTCTTGCCAGCGAAGAAGCATCCTACATCACCGGACAGGTGATCCATGTGAACGGAGGCACAATCGTCAATGGATAAAAGCGGACCGAAGAAACCAGCCGATCCTTCCGGCGAGGTCACGCCGCAACGCAAGTCGAACGATTCCGGCGGCAGGAAAACCGCGGCCGAACATCTCATTCACCGCGAAGCCGAGAGCGATGCGCGGATCGGAGAGCGCCGCCCGGAGTCGGAAGCGCGGGAAACTTCCGACGGTTCGTTGCGCAAGGATGGCGACAGGACTTATCGCAATACGGATGAGGTGTAGGCGATAATTCTCTGTCATTCCGGACGCGCGCTTTCTGGCGCGTGATCCGGAATCCAGTAGAGTCTTCATCATAAGGCTGGAAACACTTCCGCAAACTTTTCCCGCAACGCGTCGTCCACCGCCGTCATGTTCGCCTTCACGCCAAGATCTACGAGTGAAGTGACGCCGTAGCGTTGCTCCGAGATTCCGCAGGGCGTGATCGCGGCGAAATGCGAGAGGTCCGGCGCCACGTTAAGGCTGACGCCGTGGAAAGTGACGCCCTTGCGCACGCGGATGCCGATGGCCGCGATCTTGTCCTCGAAGCCCGCGCCTTTGTCCGGACGATCGACCCAGACGCCTATCCTGCCTTCGCGGCGGCTGGCCTGAACGCCAAACGCGGCGAGCGTCCGGATCAGCCATTCTTCAAGGTTGCACACGAATTTCCGCACGTCGCCGCCGCGCGCTTTCAGGTCGAGCATCACGTAGCCCACGCGCTGGCCGGGACCATGATAGGTGAAGCGGCCGCCCCGGCCGGTTTTGAACACGGGGAATCGCTCCGGGGCGATCAGTTCTCCTGCACCGGCACTGGTGCCTGCGGTGATCAGCGGCGGATGCTCGAGCAGCCAGATCATCTCCGGCGCGCCGCCGCCGGCGATGGCTTCGGCGCGGGCTTCCATCAGCGCAAGCGCGTCCTCATAGGCCACAAGGGAGGCGGAGACGCGCCATTCCGGCAGGCGGGTGGAGAGGGTGCGGGAATGCAGGTTCACGAAGCGGGTATCCGGAAGCGGAGCGGCGGGTTTGATTCCAATAGCAGCATCCCGCCCTCGAGCCGCCAGCGCAGGTACCGCTGCGAATCGATTTGCTGCAGAAAATCGTCCTCGGCGGCCTGACCTGCGCCGCAATGCATTCGGGTCGAGACGGCCGGACCGGTAATCCGGATCGTTTCGCCTTCGACACCGGCGGGGGCGCTGATGCGGTTGCAGCATACCCGGAAATGCACGTGGCGATCCTGCCGGGAAACGGTCATGGTCGGTGCCTGCCGGCACCCGGGCAGCGGTCCTTCCGCGCCCGCAAGCTCCCGGTCGAACGGAAAAGAGCCGTTCGCGAGCGTGCCACCCGTCGTTGCCGCCAGTGAGAACAGCAAAGTGGCCCAAAAGGCGTTACGGGCGGTTCTGTTTACCATTCGCTAACCATAGATGTGCTGCTTTTACAGGGATTTTGAAGGGGAGCGCTGTTTTGGCCAAGATCGACGACGTCCAGTGCGATATATCGGTAATGCTGGGCGAAACTGCGGTTCCGATCCATCAGCTCCTGCGCATGGGCCGTGGCGCCATCATCGAGCTGTCGGCGACCGAGAACGACGAGGTCACGATTCTCGCCAATAATCTCCCGGTCGCCAAGGGTACGGTGCTGGTCGAGGGCAGCGCGATCGCGGTCTCCGTAACCCGCCTTTTGCCGCGGCCTGCGACACTTCGCTAAATTATCGAACCGGCTTGGAACGGGCTTGAGGGCGGGGAGCCGATTTGTTAAGCCCTCGCGGCTTGGTTCGCACGCGGTCGTGGCGGAATTGGTAGACGCACTACCTTGAGGTGGTAGCGGGTAACACCGTGGAGGTTCGAGTCCTCTCGACCGCACCAAGCTTTCGAACGATCAGACGGCCCGCCCGCGCAGCGATTGCGCACAAGCGGGCCGTTTGCGTTTCCGGGGGGCTACTAGAGTCTGATACGGCACAGTTGAATTAGACGCGTCGCTTACCTGTTTGATGGAGCATGATCTTTTCCGAAAACCGCTTCGCACTTTTCGGGATCATGCTCTAAAAGCGAGCGGCATTCACTTCCGGCGCAAGAAGGAGAACCAGTCAGATGCCCGTGGCCGACAGCCCCGGCGGCATTCGCGACGCCGATCTCCTTTTGCCGCTGCGCAACGACGAGGGTGAAATCACCTCCGAATTCCTGGAGGCGATTTCGCGTGCGGTCGAAGCCGCCGACGTACCCCAGGTTCGTGCGCTCGCCGGTGACCTGCACGAGGCCGATCTCGGCGATTTGATCGAGGCGCTTCCCGCCGACGAGCGGTCGCGGCTGGTCGAGCTTCTGGGCACCGACTTCGACTTCACGGCGCTGACGGAAGTCGACGACACGGTTCGCGAGGAAATTCTCGAGGAGCTGCCGAACGAGATCGTCGCCGAAGGCGTGCGCGATCTGGAATCGGACGATGCCGTCCGCATTCTCGAAGACCTTCCGGAAGAAGACAAAGCCGAGATCCTCGAACAGATTCCGGAAGAGGAGCGGGCCGAACTCGCGCGCGGTCTCGAATATCCCGAAGAATCCGCCGGCCGGCGCATGCAGACGGACTTCGTCGCCGTGCCGCCGGACTGGACGGTGGGGCAGACCATCGATCACGCGCGCGAAGACGCCGATCTGCCGGATGACTTCTACGCCATCTTCGTGGTCGACGAAGAGAAGCGTTTCGTCGGCGCGGTGCCGCTCGACAAGCTCCTGCGCTCGCAGCGTCCGGTCAAGATCACCGATATCATGGCCGACGACTGGCAGGTGGTGCAGGCGAACGCGGACCAGGAAGAGGCGGCGCGCGTCTTCGAGCGCTACAATCTCGTCTCCGCGCCGGTGGTCGATGACGACGGCAAGCTGGTCGGCGTCCTGATGTTCGACGACGTGGTCGATGTCATCGAAGAAGAGGCCGCTGAAGACATCAAGGCGCTCGGCGGCGTCAATCGCGACGAAGAAATTTCCGACTCGGTGTTCTATGCCGCGCGTTCGCGCCTGCCGTGGCTTATCCTCAATCTCATCATGGCGTTCTCATCGGCCGCCATCATCGGATTTTTCTCCGACTCGATTTCGCAGATGGTGGCGCTGGCCGTGCTGATGCCGATCGTGGCCTCGCTCGGCGGCAACGCGGCGACGCAGGCCATGACAGTGACAGTACGCGCGATCGCGACGCGCGAGCTGACCGAGCGCAACGCATCGCGCATCACCTATCGCGAACTCGGCGTCGGTTTCCTCAACGGTATTGCGATTGCCATTCTGCTCGGGGCGGTCGCAGGCTTGTGGTTCGTAAACCTGCAACTCGGTGTCGTGATTGCTGCGGCGCTGATCCTGAGCATGTGCGGGGCGGGGCTTGCCGGCATGTTGATACCACTTGCCTTGCAACGCACCGGCTACGATCCCGCCGTCGCCTCTGCGGTTTTCGTCACCACCGCGACCGACGTGTTGAGCTTCTTCTCGTTTCTCGGCTTTGCGACCTGGTGGTTCAAGCTCGGTTAGGTTCCATTTTACCGGGGCTTAACCAGTAAGTCCGTTTTGCGTTGCCCGCTGACCGGGCATTAAGCAGCCTACCGTAATGCTCTCCCCAAAAGAGCACTGAGAGCCATGGGGAAGCTTCTCGACAAACGCTGGATCGGCGACCAGCTCATCGCCGTCGTAGGAATGCTGGTGGCTGCGGCCATGGCAGCGCTCCTCGGCGTCGTCATGCTTGTCGCAGGCCAGGTCGATGAAAACGCGAGCGCGCGCGAGCGGGAACTCGTTCATGCTGCCGTGCTTGCCCTCAAAGCCAAAACCAAAAGCGACCTTGCCAGTTTCGCTGCGCCCGATGTGGGGTTCGAACTGCCTTCGGCGCAGCGAGCGCGCTGGCTTTACCACCACTATGGTTCGCGCCTTTATCAGGCGGGACGCTATAACGAGTCTTACATTC
>CAUJKG010000180.1 GCA_963205465.1 Pseudomonadota bacterium
AAGGGCGTGTTCAACCCGGTGATCTATCGTCCGCTGTTCGAGCACCTCGACTTCGTGACCTGCCGCACCTTCGAGACGCCCGCCGCTGGTACCATCCCGCTTTTCCTGCTCGATCCGCGTTATGTGGAAGACATCTACGGCAAGCGAGCGCTCGAACTTACGTTTGCAGAAGGCGATCGCTCGGAGAAGATTCTCGACGTGCTTGCGCGGCCCGGGCATTACGCCGGCATCGTGCGGGAAATCCGTGAGGATTTTGCCTTGCGCCATAGCCCCGAAGCGCGGTTGCAGCGGCTGATCGAAATCATTGAGGAGTGACTGGGCTTTGCGCGAGCACGACCCTCACGCTTCTCCGGGCTCTGCGGTGAGTAATTCGCGGATGAAGCTGCGCTATGGCTTCAACGAGATTTACGGCTGGTATCATCTTTCGCAAGGCACGCATCGCAAGGAAGTGCAGCGCCGGATGAGGCTGATGGGCACGAAGGTCGTGCGCCTTTTCGTGTTCGATCAGCCGGTGCCCGATCCGTTCAAGGACTGGCGCAACTTCGAGGGCCTCGTGCAGGCTGTACTCGATATCGGCGCGAAGCCCATGATCACCTTTGCCAAGTTTCCCGAGCCCTACGACCGGCCGAAGAACATCAATGACTTCGTGCTGCGTTCTTCGGAAGTGCTGTGGGGGATGATCGAACGCTGGGGCGGCGAGGAAGTCAGCCAGTGGTATTTCGGTATCTGGAACGAGCCGAATAACCTGATCGTCGGCGGTGATCTGAACTTCCAGCAGTATCTTCGAATCTACCAAGCGCTATCGGCGGAGATATTCCGGCAATTGTCGCCTTATCTTCATGACCGCAAAGCGCTGATCGGCGGCCCGGCGATCGACGGCACACACCGCGCTTATTGGCTGGACTGGATTTGCCGTCTCCTCGACGAGGTCGACGAGCGGCAACTCGGCTTCGTGTCCTGGCATTGTTACGGCGACTGGCGCCCGGCGGTGCCGAGCAAGTCGCTCGGCCTGCAGATGTGGGGCTCGCCGGATTCGCCGAATGGCGATGCTTTCGAGAAGTTGTTGCTCGCGCGCACGCCGACTTACGAGGCGAAGGCGCGCAGCGTGGCGCGGCTCCTCGTCGGCCGCAACGTGCTCAACATCTGCGGCGAACTCAATACCATGTCGCACCACGAATATTACTACACGCTCGGCCATAACCAGAACCAGCTTGGCGCCGCTTATTATGCGTCCGCGCTGATCCATCTGATCCGTGGCGGCGCGGATATGGAGTTGCGTTGGACCGCCACCGCCCACACCGACGCGTACGGCCTCGTTTATATGGACGGCAAACCGAGTCCCGCCGCGCTCGCAAAGCAGCTTTTCGCGCAGCATGTCCGCTTCGGCGATGAAGTGCGCTTTCCGGAAAACAGGCTTTCGTTGCCTCAACTCGATGCCATCGTCAGTGTGTCGCCGGCAGGTGGCACCAGCGCGGTCTTCGTGAATACGTCGCGGGAGCCGGTCAGTTTTGTGCCGGCTGAGTGGGACGCAGCACTTGCCGCGTGTACGCGTCTGTTCCGCCTGGACCTGACGACCGACGACCGCGTGGCCGCGGAAACATGTGGCGAACGGATTACCTTGAACGGCTACGGCGTCGGCGTGATAAGTAGTGGCGGCGCTGAGACAATCATCGAATAGACGACGGGGAGTGCTTCGTGGATAAGGCTTTTGGCTGGCTAGGCGAAATTTTTCAGACGTTGCTCCGGGTTATTCCCTGGCTCGTCATCGTGCCGGCAACCCATCGTGGCGTTGCCTTCGTGCGCGGCCACCGGGTGAAGGAATGGGGCCCTGGGCTGCACTGGTTCTGGCCGGTCGTCACGACCTATAAACTCCTGATCGTGGTCCGACAGACGGTGCGTATTCAGTCCAAGGTCATCATGACCAGGGACCTGAAGACCGTGACGGTGGGATCGCTCGTCACCTATCACATCGACGATGTTATCGCTGCAGGTGTGCACATTGCCGATCTTCCGTCGGACGTCATCGAGCGTTCGCAGGCGGCCATTCTCGCTACTGTGTCGAAGCACACGATCGAATCCATTCAGGCCGATCGCCTCGGGTTCAACAAGGAACTGACCGAACGGGTCGGCGAGGTGCTGAACGGCTATGGCGTGCAAATCCATCAAGCGCAGCTCACCGAATTCGCGCCATGTACGGCGCTCGCGATCAACGGCAACGCCGCAGTCGGCAGCTACTCGCTCTGGACCGGATTCTAGCTCTTGTTCGACGCTGGCACCGGAGCGGGTGCAGCGACCGGCTCCTTGCGGGGCGGATAGCGTAGCCCTGTCAGGTTGTTGAAAATGAAGGCGCACAGCAGCAGCAGCACGGAATTCACGCCGACCGGCCAGAGCACGAACAGATAGCCGAGATCGTGCACCGCAGAACCGCCGAGCACGGCAGTCAGCGCCACCGCTCCACTCGGCGGATGCAGGCAGCCGAGGAGCGACATTAAGGCGATCGAGGCAGCGAGGGCCACGCCGGAAGCCGCTATCGGATCCTTGAGCCACATATAGGTGAAGACACCCACGAGAGCGGCAATCGTATTGCCGCCGAGGATCGACCAGGGTTGCGCGAGCGGACTGTGGGAGGCGGCGAACAACAGAACCGCAGACGCGCCCATCGGCGCGATCAGGAGCGGCAGCCCCATGCTCATGCCGAGCGCAGCTTCGGTGACGTATCCGGTAATGAGGATACCGACCAGCGCGCCGATCGAAGCGCGAATATGTATGCGGTAGTCGCGATAGTTGATCTTGGACTTGCCCCAGACCTTGATACGCGTTTTCGGACCCATTTCTCTGCCTTGCCCAAATTTACGGCAACGGCACCTCAACACCGATTTGGGCGGTATTTCCAGCCCGCCTGGCATAATTTTCGCCGCTCGCGGGGCAATCCGGGACCGCGCCCGCGCAAAATATCGTGATTTCGTGCTGCGGTTGACCCCTGGAGAGGGGTTCGATTGAATCGCCTTTTACGGAGTCTCTGAAAATGCCCGTCTTGAATCGCATCGCCGACCAGGCCGGTGAAGTCGCCGAATGGCGCCGCCACCTGCACCAGTATCCCGAGCTGCTCTACGAAGTGCACGAGACCGCCAAAACGGTGGCCGGCAAGCTCAAGGCATTCGGATGCGACGAGGTAGTGACGGGAATCGGCCGCACCGGCGTCGTCGGCGTCATCAAGGGAAGCAAGCCGGGCAACAAGGTCATCGGCATGCGCGCGGACATGGACGCGCTGCCGCTCGATGAGATCACCGGTCTTCCCTATGCCTCGAAGGTGCCGGGCAAGATGCACGCCTGCGGTCACGACGGCCATACCGCCATGCTGCTCGGTGCCGCGCGTCACCTCTGCGAGACCAGAAATTTTGCCGGCACTGCGATCGTGATCTTTCAGCCCGCTGAAGAAGGCGGCGCCGGCGCGAAGGCCATGCTCGACGATGGCCTCATGACCCGCTTCAACATCGGCGAGGTTTACGGCATGCACAACATGCCCGGTCTTCCGATCGGAAAATTCGCGATGCGGCAGGGACCGATCATGGCCGCGGCAGACCGCCTGACCATCGAGATCGAAGGCGTCGGCGGACATGCAGCACGTCCGCATTTTGCCGTGGATACGGTGCTGGTCGGCGCGCAGATCGTCAACGCGCTGCAAAGCATCGTTTCGCGCAACGTCGATCCGCTGGAAAGTGCAGTGGTTTCCATCACGCTGTTCCAGGCCGGTCATACCGACAACGTCATTCCGCAGACCGCGCTCTTGCGCGGCACGGCCCGCAGCCTGCGCGCGCCAGTTCGCGATCTGCTCGAAAAGCGGATCGTCGAAGTTGCGGAAGGTGTCGCCAGACTCCACGGCGCCAAAGCCAACGTGAAATATTCCCGCGACTATCCCGTCGTCGTGAACGACGAGCGCGCCACGGACTTCGCCGCTTCCATCGCACGCGAGATCACGGGCGAGCCCAACGTCGATACGCGCACGCCGCCGGTCATGGGCGGCGAGGACTTCGCCTTCATGCTCGAAGCGCGTCCGGGTGCTTTCATTTTCATGGGGAACGGCGACAGCGCCAACCTCCATCATCCGGCATATGACTTCAACGACAGCGCGATCCCTTATGGCACGTCTTATTGGGTGCGGCTCGTCGAGAGTGCGATGCCGGCCTAACCTGCCGACTTTTTCGGACGCTTCGTGAAGGGCTCGGTGGCAAGCACGATGCCGCCGAGCACCAGCGCGAGCCCGATCGCGTGATAGGCGTAGAGTTGCTCGCCGAGCGTCAGCACGGCAAGCGCAACGCCATAAACCGGCAGGAGATAGAGCGACATTCCAGTGAGCGAAGGTCCGGCATATTTCACGAGGATCTGATAGAGACTGAAAGCGATCACCGACGGAAACAGGGCCATCGCGAAGATTGCGATCCATTGCTGTTGCCCGTGCGGGAAAGCGCCGTACGTTACCAGTTCGAACAGCATGAATGGCGCGACCGTTATCGTGCCGGCCAGCGTAATGGCGAAGAAGAGCGGCAGCGTGGGCAAGGCCCGCAATTTCTCACGCTTCAGAATGAGAGAATAGACCGCCCAGGCCGCCGCGCAGATCGCGATGCCGACATCGCCGATGCTGAATTGCCAGGTTAAGAGCCTGCCCAATTCGCCGTGCAGGATGATGACGGCGACTCCCGCGAAGCCGACGAGTGCGCCGAGGAACCGCGTCGCCGAAAGCCGTTCGCGGAAAAACAGCGCTTCAAGCACCACGATCACGATACTGGAGGAAGTGTAGATCAGTGCCGCATTGCTGGCGGTGGTATGGCGCAGCGAGAGATATACGCCCGCGCCGCAGATCACCATGCCGAGCACGCCGAGCCAGAACAGCTCTTTCGATATCGCCTTAAAACGCGGGAACTGCGCAACGAAGCCGCGCGCCGCGAAGGGCAGGAGCATCAGGCTCGCGAGCAGCCAGCGCCAGAAGGCAAGCGTTCCCGGCTCGACCGCGTGCGTCACCGCACGGCCGATGATGAGATTGGAGACGAAGAAGAGCGGCATCGCGAAGAGAAGCGCGTAAATGCCGAGACGGGAGGGAGACTGCATCGCGGGTGCGCTTTACCCCGGCGCAGGGCGCAAAGCTATTCTTCGAAACGCAGAGCTCAGCGAAGCGATAAGCGTTGCCCGTCGAAAACGGTGGGAATGCACGGCACCCCGCTGGTCTGCAGCTTGGCGCAGACGCGGGCCGCCGCCGCTGCATTCGGGATCGGCCCGGCGACGAGCCGCAATTCCACCGTGCCCGGCTTCTGGCCATCCTTGACGTGGATAACCGGCCGGAATCCCTCCAGCGTCGTACCGTGATTGCCGCGCAGCGAAGCCCAGCGTGCCCGCAACCCGTCGACCGTCTTTTCTCCGCCCAGATCCACGGCGAATTCGGTACGTGTCGTTGTCGGTATTTCTGTATTCGCTGCCGTGGGTGGAGTTTGCGGTGTGGCCGAGACTACCTGGGTCGTGGTCCGTGCCGGGGGCGTCGCCGGTTCAGCCGTTTCCGGACGGGGCTCCGGCGCAGGCGGAGCCGCAACCTGCGCCTCCGGATTGGAGGACGGCGAAGGAACTTCGAAAGTCACTGGGGAAGGCTTCTGCTTGGTGATCGATGCGGTGATGTCGCCGACCGAACGCTCGATGCCGTCGATGCGCGTGGCCAGGCGATCCCGCTCCGAAGCCAGCACGCGAACAACCTCTTTCAAGCGGTTGATCTCGCGCTCGGTATTAGGATTGACGACGAGCTGCGGCGCGGCCGGAGTTCGCGGCATCTGGTTCAGCGCAAGCGGTGCCTTGCCGTCGCGCCAGACAAAGACCGATCCGGCCGCCCCGACCGCCGCGAGGGCGGCAACGCCCCAGAAGGTATAGGCCAAGGCAAGATTCGCCACGCCCTTCCGCTTGGGCTTGCGGTCCTTGCGCGGCTCAACTTTCGGCGTCACCGTCATTCCCGGTTCCGGCTGGCGAATCGATTCCTACGGAATTTAGCAGAGTCGGCCTGATCTCCCGCTGGCTTCCGGCGGCCGTCAGCTTCGGCTAAACCGCATCCCCTTGTCCAACGGAACTGCAACCTTGCCGACAACTTCAATTCTTATTCTGGCAGCGGGCGAAGGTACCCGGATGCGCTCCGCACTTCCGAAAGTGCTGCATCGCGTGGGCGGCGCGTCGCTGATCGGGCATGTGCTGGCAAGCGCAGCAAAAAGCGGCGCGCATGGCGTGGACGTGGTCATCGGCCCGGAGCGCGACGATGTTGCCGCCGAGATCAAACGGATCGGGCCGGACGCCAGGATCTATGTGCAGCGCGAAAGGCTGGGTACCGCGCATGCGGTGCTTTCCGCGAAGGAGGCACTGTCGAGCGGACACGATCTCATCGTCGCCTTCGGCGACACGCCGCTGGTGCGCGCCGAGACTTTCTCCATGCTGGCAGATGCGCTGCAGGACGCCGCGGTCGCCGTCCTTGGTTTCCGGCCGAAGAATCCGCACGGCTATGGCCGGCTGGTGATGGAAGGCGATCAACTCGTTTCCATCCGCGAAGAAAAGGATGCCAGCGACGCTGAGCGCAAGATTGGACTATGCAATGCCGGCATCATGGCCTTTGCCGGCAAGCACGCGCTCTCCTTGATCGAAGCGATCGGGAACGAGAACGCGAAAGGCGAATATTACCTGACCGACGCAGTCGCACTCGCACGGGCGCGTAATCTGAAGGTTGCGGTCCGCGAAGCCGCCGAGGAGGAAGTCATGGGCATCAATGACCGCGCGCAACTCGCGGAAGCCGAATCCGAACTACAAAAGCGGCTGCGCAAAGCTGCGCTCGAAAGCGGCGTCACGCTGATCGCGCCCGAGACCGTGTTTCTCAGCGCCGACACCCAATTCGGCAAGGACGTCACGGTCGAACCCAATGTCGTGTTCGGTCCCGGCGTCGTGGTAAAAGATGGCGCGACCATCAAGGCGTTTTCGCATCTGGAAGGCGCGGAAGTCGGCGAGGGCGCTTCAGTCGGGCCGTTCGCGCGATTGCGCCCTGGCACCAAGCTCGGCGCCAAAACGCGGATCGGAAATTTCGTCGAAGTGAAAGCGGCAGTCCTTGGCGAAGGCGCGAAGGCAAACCACTTAGCCTATGTCGGCGATGCCAGCGTCGGACCCAACGCCAATATCGGCGCTGGCACGATCACCTGCAATTATGACGGCCACGCCAAAAGCAAGACCGACATCGGCGAGGGCGCGTTCATCGGCTCTAATTCGGCGCTGGTCGCGCCGGTCAAGATCGGCGCGGGCGCTTATGTCGGTTCCGGCTCGGTCATCACCGAGGACGTTCCTGCTGACGCGCTCGCCCTCGGCCGGGGCCGCCAGGCTGTTAAGGAAGGCTGGGCAGCCGCCGAGCGCAAACGCCGGGCGAAGGCCGGAAAACACGATTAATGGGCTCGCTACACCGGCCGAAATGCTTTGTGATTTCATCACACTGCGCAACGGCTCTTAAACCAGTCTCGCGCTAGGATTCGCGTATCTCATGAGGGTTGGTTCGTCGCATGTGCGGCATCGTTGGAATTCTCGGTAAGTCTCCCGTCGCACCGCAACTCGTGGAAGCGTTGAAGCTCCTCGAATATCGCGGCTATGACTCCGCGGGCGTTGCAACGCTCGAGAGCGGTACGCTGACGCGCCGCCGCGCCGAAGGAAAACTGCGCGAACTCGAAGAGCGCCTGCACCGCGATCCCCTGAAAGGGCTGATCGGCATCGGCCATACGCGCTGGGCCACGCACGGTGCACCGAACGAAACCAATGCGCATCCGCACGCGACCGACAAGCTCGCGGTCGTTCACAACGGCATCATCGAGAATTTTCGCGAACTCCGCGAAGAGCTGGAAGCCGGCGGCGCGAAATTCCTGACCGAAACCGATACCGAGGTCGTCGCTCATCTCGTGACCAGTGCGATGAACAAGGGCAAGAGCCCGGTCGAAGCAGTCTCGGAATCGCTCCCGCGGCTTCGCGGCGCCTTCGCGCTCGGTTTTCTCTTCAAGGGCGAGGATAATCTGCTCATCGGCGCGCGCCGGGGCAGCCCGCTCGCGGTCGGTTACGGTTCGGGCGAAATGTATCTCGGCTCCGACGCAATTGCGCTCGCGCCGATGACGAACAAGATCGCTTATCTCGAAGAGGGCGATCTCGTCATTCTTACGCGGGATACCGTCGAGGTGCGTGACGAGAAGGGCGTGAAGGTCGAACGGCCGGTGCAGATCGTGGCGGCCGGCTCCTTCATCGTCGACAAAGGCAATCACCGCCATTTTATGGCGAAGGAAATTCACGAGCAGCCCGAAGTCGTGGGGCATACGCTTGCACACTACATCGACATGGCGCGCGCCGAAGTGCGGCTGCCGAAGCTCGATTTCGATTTCCGGAATGTGGACCGTATTACGATCTCGGCCTGCGGCACCGCGTTCTATGCCGGCCTCGTCGCCAAATACTGGTTCGAGCGCTTCGCCCGCATCACGGTGGACGTCGATATCGCGTCGGAGTTTCGCTATCGCGATGCGCCGCTGCCGAAGAACGGGCTCGCGATTTTCGTGTCGCAGTCCGGTGAAACCGCCGATACGCTGGCTTCGCTCCGCTACGCGAAAGAGCACGGCCAGCATACGCTGTCGATCGTAAACGTGCCTACTTCGACGATTGCGCGCGAGAGCGGCGCGATCATGCCGACGCTGGCGGGACCGGAAATCGGGGTCGCATCGACGAAAGCCTTTACCTGCCAGTTGGCAGCACTCGCTGTGCTTGCCATCGGAGCGGGGCGGGCACGCGGAAATCTTTCGGCGGAAGACGAACACAAGCTGGTCAACGCGCTGATCGAAGTCCCGCGTCATATGGCCGAAGCGCTGAAACTCGAACACGACATCGAGCGCCTGGCCAAGGAGCTGATGAACGCGAAGGACGTGCTCTATCTCGGCCGCGGCACGATTTTTCCGCTAGCGCTTGAGGGTGCGCTGAAGCTGAAGGAAATTTCCTACATCCATGCCGAAGGCTATGCTGCGGGCGAACTGAAGCACGGGCCCATCGCGCTGATCGACGAACAGATGCCGGTCGTGGTGATCGCGCCGCATGATTTCGTCTTCGAGAAGACCGCCTCGAACATGCAGGAAGTGCTGGCACGCGGCGGGCGCATCATTCTCGTCACGGACCGCAAGGGCGCGGCTTCTGCCGGCGTGAAAGCCGAGGCGGTGTTGACGCTCCCTGATATGCCCGCAACCGTGACGCCGCTGGTGTTCTCGATCCCGGTGCAATTGCTTGCCTATCACGTGGCGGTCCTGCGCGGAACCGACGTGGATCAGCCGAGAAACCTCGCAAAGTCCGTCACAGTGGAATGAACCGGCGTCCGGGCGGGCTCACGCAGCGATCCCGCCGTTGTGAACGGAAATCAGCTCCGCATACTTCCCTTTTCCTGCTTCGCCGCTAATCTGCCTCCCGGACAGCACTGCTGGGGAATGAAATGGGCTTCGGGGACTCGATCGGCGAAGGCTTCTTTAATTATATGAATTTCCGCGACCGGGCCACGCGCGCGGAATACTGGTGGTGGGTGCTTTTCGCCATCATTGTCGCCATCGTAGCCGGCATTCTGGACGCGCTGATCTTCTGGGGCTGGGAGAACGGGCCGTTCGGACTTGTCACTTCGCTTGCGCTGTTTTTCCCGGGTCTTTCGGTCACGGTGCGCCGCCTGCATGACACCAATCGAAGCGGCTGGTGGATTCTGCTGCCGGTGATTCCCTTCATTCTGAGCATCGTGGGCTTTATCGCGGCGCTCTCGCTGGATCCGTTCAACTGGTATCGGGGACCGGGACTGGTTTACATCGCCGTTCCGGGGCTGCTCTTCATCGCGGCCTTGATCGTCATCACCGTGTTCATGTTCCTGCCCAGCAATCCGGGCAATAACCGTTTCGGACCCAATCGCTACGCGGGCTCCTGACGCTGGATATGGTCCTTCCCGAGAAGCGCTTCATGCTTTTCGGGATCATGCGCTAACCAGCATCGAGCAGGCGAACGGCGTCTTCGCGTTCGAACAAATGCAGGAGAATCCGCAAGGCTTCTCCGCGCTTGCTTTTCAAGAGCGGATCCTGCGTGATGATCAGCGCAGCATCGCGCCGCGCAGTCTCAAGCAGATCCTTATGTGTGCTGGCATCGGCGATCTTGAAGCCGGGCATGCCACTCTGGCGCGTGCCAAGGATTTCACCCTCGCCGCGTAGCGCTAAATCTTCTTCGGCAATCCGGAAGCCGTCTTCCGTCGCGCGCATGGTCCCGATGCGCCGCTTCGCCGTCGGTCCGAGCGGCGCGCGATAAAGCAAAAGGCAGGCGGATTTGCCTGCGCCCCGGCCGACGCGGCCGCGAAGCTGGTGAAGCTGCGCAAGCCCGAAGCGCTCGGCATGTTCGATCACGATGATGGTGGCCTCCGGCACGTCGACACCGACTTCCACCACGGTCGTTGCAACGAGGAGCGGTGTCGCCCCGCTCGCGAAACGCGCCATGGCTTCGTCTTTCTCCGCGGCCTTCATCTTGCCATGCACGAGTCCGGCGCGGGTGCCAAAAATTCCCTGCAGATGCGCGAAGCGAGCTTCCGCATCGGCGAGGTCAACTTCCTCGGATTCCTCGACCAGCGGACATATCCAGTAGGCGCGGGCGCCGCTCACGATCGCGCGCTGCACGGCCTCGACGACTTCGTGGAGTCGGTCGAGCGCAATCGCCACGGTCTCGATCGGCTGCCGGCCCGCGGGCTTCTCGCGCAGTTCGGAGACGTCCATGTCGCCAAAATAGGTGAGCACGAGCGTGCGCGGGATCGGAGTCGCCGTCATCACCAGAACGTCGGTGGCGATTCCTTTCCCTGCGAGAGCCAAGCGCTGATGCACGCCGAAACGGTGCTGCTCGTCTACGACCGCGAGTGCAAGATCGTTGAATACGACATCGTCCTGAAATACCGCATGCGTTCCGATCAGGAGATGCACGTCTCCTGCTGCGAGATCGGCAAGCAACGCCGCACGCGGGGCACCGCGCTCTCGCCCTGTCAGAATTTCGGCGCGGATTCCCACAGCCGCCGCAAGCGGTGCAATTCGTTGCAGGTGCTGCCGCGCCAGCACTTCCGTCGGCGCCATGATCGCGGCTTGCCTGCCGCTTTCGATCACATGTGCCGCCGCCATGAGCGCAACCAGCGTCTTTCCCGAGCCGACATCGCCCTGCAGCAACCTGAGCATGCGGTCTTCGGAAGTCAGATCGGCTTTGATATCGTCGATTGCCTTACGTTGCGAAGCGGTCAGCGAGAACGGCAGGACCGCTTCGATCTCCGCCTGCAGCTTGCCTTCAGCGATGTGGCTGCGGCCGGGCTCGCGCCGCATGTCGCTGCGCACCAGCGCGAGCGCAAGCTGATGCGAAAGCAGCTCGTCGTAAGCCAGCCGTGCCCGGAACGGCGAAGCCGGCTCGACGTCGTGCGGCTCTTCGGGGTTATGCATATGCCGAATGGAAACGCCGAAGCTTTCGTATTTCTGCGCACGAAGGAATGCACCGTCGATCCACTCAGGTAGCGGCGGCACTTTCGCGAGCGCCGCATTGCAGGCCCGGCGCACCATCGCGTTGGAAAGTCCCTGCGTCAGCGGATAGACCGGCTCCACTGCCGCAACCTTTGCCAGCCCCGCTTCATCGGTGATGCGGTCGGGATGCGTCATCTGCAGGCGGCCGTCGTAAAGCACGGCCTTGCCCGAAACGTAGCGCTTCTCGCCGACGGGAAGCATCCGCTCAATGCGGTCGCGCGGCATACCGAAGAACACAAGCTCGATGTCGTTGGTGTCGTCGTGCGCGAGCACGCGATGGGGCGCACGGCCGCGGGGAGGCGCGGGCTTGTGCTTGTCGATATGAATTTCCACCGTGACGATCGTGTCCGGCACGACGTCGCGCAGCTTCGGGCGCTCGCGGCGGTCGATCGCGCTATGCGGCAAATGAAACAGCGCGTCGAGCAGCCGCGGCTCGTCGCGGCCAAACAGCTTTCCGAACAGGCCCAGAAATTTCGGTCCTATGCCGGAAAGCTTGCCGAGACCGGCGAAGAGCGGAATCAGGACGGGCGGGCGCATGCTTTCGCGAAAGTGGATGAACGTCCGGCGCGGCGCAACCATGCATTGGCCATGCTTGAAAAGCACGCCGTGGCTTCGCTATAGAAGCCCGCCCGGCACGTCCGGGCTTTTGGCGTTGGAGCACTTCGTGAGCACGGATTTCGGAACTCTGGACGACCGCAGGAAGCGGCTGCGTTTTCACGCCTGGCATCGCGGCACGCGGGAAATGGACCTTGTCCTCGGCCGCTTCGTCGATGCGAACGTTGCTGACCTCAGCAACGAGGAAATCGCGACACTCGAGGCGCTAATGGAAGCGCCGGACCCGGAACTGTACCTCTGGATCGCAGGAACCGCGGACGTACCCGCGAATTTCGATTCGCCGCTGTTTCGGAAAATTGTCGCGTTCCACCAAGGCCGGGCCCAGTGAACGACAGGACCGGAACGACCCAGGCGGCACTCCTGCCGCAGCAGCCGCTGACGATTGCGGCCGTGCCCGAGGGGGCTAACGGCCTCGTGATCGCCGATCTCGCGCGCGCGCATTTTGCGCGTGCGGGAGCTGCGAAGCAGTTGCTGGTGCTTTGCCGCGACGCTGAGCGCATGAATGCGCTCTCCGCTTCGCTGCAATTCTTCGCGCCGGAAATCCCGGTGCTTTCATTGCCGGCGTGGGACTGTCTGCCGTTCGACCGCGTTTCCCCAATCGCCGAAATCACCGCGCGCCGGATGGCAGCGCTGACCAGGCTTGCGGCGGAGCAGGGCGAAGCCCGGATCGTGCTGACCACCGTGAACGCGATCCTGCAGCGCGTGCCGTCCCGCGCCTTCGTGCTTGCGGCTTCTCTTCGGCTGAAGCCGAACCAGAACGTCGCCTTCAATGATGTGGTGTCGTGGCTCGAGCAGAACGGCTACATGCGCGCCTCGACCGTGCGCGATTCCGGCGACTATGCCGTGCGCGGCGGCATCATCGATCTGTTTGCTCCTGGCGGCATTGGCGCGGTGCGGCTCGATTTTTTCGGCGACAGCATCGAAAGCATCCGCAGCTTTGATCCGCAGACGCAGCGTTCGGCGGAGGCGCTAAAATCGCTCGAACTCATCGCCAACACCGAATTCAAGCTCGATCCCGCGTCGATCGCGCGCTTCCGCACCGAATATACCCGCATGTTCGGCGGGAATACGCGCGACGATCTGCTCTACGAAGCGGTCAGCGAAGGCCGGCGCTATCCGGGCATGGAGCATTGGCTGCCGTTGTTTCACGAGAAGCTCGAAACGATTTTCGACTTCGTTCCGAAAGCGCCGATCCTGTTCGAGCCGCTGGTCGATGAAGCGGCGAACGAACGGCTCGCGCAAATCAAGGATTACTACGAAGCGCGCAAGGAAGCGCTCGATGCCGGCCAGTCACCGCTCTACAAGCCGCTTCCGCCCGACCGGCTATATCTGACCGGAAAAGAGTGGTCGAAAGAGTTGCAGGAGGCGGCAATCGGCCGGATCACTGCGTTTGCGGTGCCCGATAGCGGCCGGGTCTATGATCCGGGCATTCGTTCGGGCAGAAGTTTCGCGCCCGAGCGCACGAGCCAGAACGAAAATCTGTTCGAAGCAGTGATCGCGCACCTGCGCGCGCGGGAAGCCGAAGGCAAACGCGCTGTCATCGCCGGTTGGAGCGAAGGCTCGCGCGAGCGCCTGCAACAGGTGCTTGGCGATCACGGCCTTGCCGACGCGGCGAATGTCGCGCGCTGGAGCGACGTGCAGGCGCTGCCGGCGGGCAGGGCCGCTTTCGCGATCCTGGGGCTCGAATCCGGTTTCGAAACCGCCGATACCGCGGTCATCGCCGAGCAGGACATTCTCGGCGACCGTCTGGCCCGCCCGCAGCGCAAGCAGCGCCGCGCGCAGGATTTCATCGCGGAGCTCACCAGTCTCAATGCCGGCGATCTCGTCGTCCACGTGGATCACGGCATCGGCCGCTTTGTCGGGCTGAAAACCATCCAAGCGCTGGGCACGCCGCACGATTGCCTCGAAATCCATTACGCCGACAACAACCGTCTCTTCCTGCCGGTCGAAAACCTCGAACTGCTTTCGCGTTACGGTTCCGAAGATACCGGCGCGGTGCTGGACCGGCTCGGCGGCGTCGGCTGGCAGAGTCGCAAGGCCAGGCTGAAGCAGCGCATTCGCGAGATGGCGGCGGCACTCGTCAAGGTCGCGGCTGCACGCAGCCTGCATGACGCGCCGAAGTTCACGCTGCAAGAAGGGCTCTACGAGGAGTTCTGCGCGCGCTTTCCCTTCGATGAAACCGACGACCAGCGCGCGGCCATCGATGCCGTGATCGAAGACCTCGGCGCCGGCAAGCCGATGGATCGGCTCGTCTGCGGCGATGTCGGCTTCGGCAAAACCGAAGTGGCGCTGCGCGCCGCATTTCTTGCCGCAAGCAATGGTGCGCAGGTCGCGGTGGTGGTGCCGACGACCTTGCTTGCGCGCCAGCATTACAAGACCTTCTCGGAACGCTTCCGGGGCTTTCCGATGCGGGTCGCGCAGGCGAGCCGTCTCGTCTCTTCCGCCGAGATCGCGAAAACCCGCGCGGGCCTTGCTGACGGCTCGGTCGATATCGTTATCGGCACGCATGCACTCTTGGCAAAGTCGATCCAGTTCAAGAACCTCGGCCTCGTCATCGTGGACGAGGAGCAGCACTTCGGCGTCGCGCACAAGGAGCGGCTGAAAGAACTGCGCACCGAGGTGCACGTGCTGACGCTCACCGCGACGCCGATCCCGCGCACGCTGCAGCTTGCACTCACCGGGGTTCGCGAACTCTCGCTGATCGCCTCGCCCCCGGTCGATCGACTTGCGGTCCGCACGTTTGTGTCGCCGTTCGATCCGATCACGCTCCGGGAAGCGCTCTTGCGCGAGAAATACCGCGGCGGTCAGGCATTCTATGTATGCCCGCGTATCGAAGACCTCGACGGACGCAAGGCGTTTCTCGACGAGTACATCCCTGAAATTCGCTCCGTGGTCGCGCATGGGCAGATGCCCGCGACCGAGTTGGAGCGGATCATGACGGACTTCTACGAAGGCAAGTTCGACGTCCTGCTTTCGACGACCATCGTGGAATCCGGCCTCGACATTCCAACCGCGAACACGCTGGTGGTGCATCGTGCCGACCGCTTCGGCTTGGCGCAGCTTTACCAGCTTCGCGGCCGCGTGGGCCGCTCGAAGCTGCGCGCCTATGCGCTCCTGACTGTGCCCGCGGACAAGCCGATCACCGAGCAAGCGGAGCGGCGTTTAAAGGTTCTGCAATCGCTCGACCAACTCGGCGCGGGATTCGAACTCGCGTCGCACGATCTCGACCTACGCGGCGCGGGCAATCTGCTTGGCGACGAACAGTCGGGACATATTCGCGAAGTCGGCTACGAGCTTTATCAGGAAATGCTTGAAGAAGCGGTGATGATGCTCAAGGCGGGGGTCGATGCGCCCGCGAGCGACAAGTGGTCGCCGCAGATCAATATCGGCACGCCGGTCATGCTTCCCGACTCCTATGTGCCGGACCTCGCGGTTCGCCTGGGCCTCTATCGCCGCCTAGCCGAGCTCGATACCGCGAGCGAAATCGATCAGATCGCCGCCGAGATCGTCGATCGCTTCGGGCCGATGCCCGACGAAGTGAAGATGCTGCTCGAGATCGTGACCATCAAGGCGCTTTGCCGTGCGGCGAATATTGCGAAGTTCGAAGCGGGCGCGAAGGGCGCGGTGATCGCGTTCCGCGACAACCGCTTCGACAATCCGGACGGACTAATTTCGTGGATCGCAAAGGAAGGTTCGACGGCGCGTGTAAGGCCGGATCAGTCGCTGGTGGTGCTGCGCGGTTGGGATCGCATGGAACAGCGCTTGAAGGGCGCGAAGCGTCTGCTGGAAAGCCTGGTGACGATCGCTGCCGCCAAAAAAGCGGCCTGAGCTTATTTGAGCGCTTCCAGCGCCTGATCGATGGCGCCGGAAATCACCTCGGCTTCCTGTGCGCCCGAGAGCGCAATCTTGCCGCCGAACACGAAGAACGGCACGCCGCCGATGCCGCTCGCGGAGGCGGCTTGCGCCTGCTTCGCGGTCAGTTCTTCGTCCTTGTCGGAAGGGAGGTCGGCGCTCAC
>CAUJKG010000181.1 GCA_963205465.1 Pseudomonadota bacterium
TTCGACGTTCTTCGCCTCGTTCGCGCGTTTCACCGCGAGCGACACGGCGGGCTTGTAGTCGATGCCGAGATCGGCGAGCCGCCCGGCGAATACCGAGGTGCAGCCCGGCGCGTTTCCGGCGAGCGCTTCGGTCGCACGTTCCACCTGCTCTTCGGTGCAAAGCACCGTGACGTTGATCTTCACGCCGTCCTTGGAAAGCATCCGAATCGCGTCATAGAGCGTCTCGCCGCGCGTATTGATGACCGGCAATTTCACATAAACGTTCCGGCCCCAGGTGGTGATGAGGCGGGCCTGCGCGATCATTTCCGGAATGTCGTCGGAAAGCACCTCGAACGAGATATGGCGGTCGGGCACGGCCGCGACCAGTTCGCGCGCATAAGCCTCGTAGTCCGCAACCCCTGCCTTCTTCAACAGCGACGGATTGGTCGTGAAACCCGCGATATGGCTTTGCTTGGCCATCTCCACGATCTGCGCTTTTTCTGCGCCATCGGTGAAGAGCTTGATTTTCAGCGATTCCAGCGTGCGGGCCATCGTCAACACCAATCCTTGCGCTTCGTTCGAAATCAGGGCAATCCGTCCCGTCATTTCCTAGGCAGTCATAGCAAATCCCGGCATGCTTTCCACCGACGATCTGAAGGCCCTCGAAGTCCTGCACCCCTGCCTGCACAAGCGCTATTCAGGGGTCACGACGACGATTCTCGCGGTCGCCCCGCAAATGGCAAAGCTCGCGAAAACCGCACTCGTCGGCCTGCGCTGGACCGCGCCCGGCGTGCCGACGATTTCGGTGAAGGAAGTGCGCAGCCTGGGCCGCTCGGTTCCTCCGACGAAGCCGTTTCGCATCTGGCACGCGCGCCGCAACGACGAGATGATCGTCGGGCTTTTGCTGAAGAAACTTCTCGGCATGAAACTCGGGATGGTCTTTACCTCGGCCGCGCAGCGCAAGCACAAGAAGTTCTCGCGCTGGCTGATGAGCAAGATGGACGCGATCATCTGTCCCTCTTCCGATGCCGCCGCTTACCTGACCTTTCCCTCGACCGTCGTGTTCCACGGCGTCGATGCGGAGCGTTATCGCCCTGCTGAAGACCGCGACGCCGAATGGGCCGCGACCGGACTTCCGGGGAAATACGGCATCGGCGTCTTCGGCCGCATTCGCGCGCAGAAAGGCACCGATCTCTTTATTGAGTCCATGTGCCGCCTCTTGCCACGCTATCCAGACTTCACCGCGGTTGTGATCGGTCTCGCCACCCCACAGGAAAAAGAGTGGGAAGCCGCGCTGAAGAAGAAGGTGGAAGACTCGGGCCTCGGCAACCGCGTCGTTTTCCTGGGCGAGTTGCCCGAGCACGACGTGCCCGGCTGGTTTCGAAAGCTCACGGTATTTGTCGGCCCGCAGCGGAACGAAGGCTTCGGCCTGACGACGCTGGAAGCGATGGCGAGCGAACTCGCCGTGGTCGCAACCAAGGCGGGTGCCGCGCGCCACCTCATCGAGGAAGACGTCACCGGCCATCTCGTCGAAATCGAGGACGTCGATACGCTGACGGCCCGCATCGAAAATCTGGTGAAGGATCCGCAGCGCGCGGTTCGCTTCGGCAAAGCAGGCCGCGCGCGCGTGCTGGAAAAGTTCGCGATCCAGCGCGAGGCCGAAGGCATCTATAAAGTGTATGAGCGCGTCTGGAACACGAAGAAGATTTGAATGACCGAAATTCTTTTCATCAAGACCTCTTCGCTCGGCGACGTGATCCATCACATGCCGGCCGTCACCGACGCGCGGAAGCATTTTCCCGACGCGAAAATTTCCTGGATGGTCGAGGAGGCTTACGTCCCGCTCGCCAAACTGCATCCCGGCGTGGACGAAGTCATTCCGGTCGCCGTGCGCCGCTGGCGCAAGGAAATCCTGAAACTCGCGAGTTTCTCGAAAGCACGCGGAGAAGTTGGCGCGCTGCGCGCAAAACTCCGCCAGCAACAGTTCGACACCATCATCGACACGCAAGGGCTCGTCAAAACCGTGCTGTTGTCGAAGTGGGCGCGTGGCGAGCGCCACGGCTATGACGCGAAATCGATCCGCGAACCATTCGCGTCGCGCTTTTACAACGTAAAGCACGCGGTGAGCCGCGAATTGCACGCGGTCGACCGCAACCGCGCGCTGACCGCCGCCGCGCTCGGCTATGCGGTCGAGGGCGGTCCCGATTACGGCATCGATAGGAAGCGTATCGCGCCGGTGTCGGACGCGCCTTACGCGCTTCTCTTCCACGCCACCGCGCAGGAAAGAAAAGAGTGGCCGGAAGATCGCTGGATCGAAGTTGGCAAGGCGCTGGAAGCCCAAGGCATCACGCCGCTGTTGCCATGGGGCAATGAGCGCGAGCGTGCCCGCAGCGAACGCATCAAGAGCGCGCTGCAGAATGCGCGCGTGCCGGAGAAGCAGCCGCTCGGTCAGGTTGCCGGGCTGATCGCAGGCGCGACGCTGGTTGCCGGCGTCGACACCGGCCTGCTGCATCTGGCCGCCGCACTCGAAGTGCCGCTGGTCGCGATCTTCATCGCCACCAAGCCCGGCCTTTCCGGCCCGGTCAGCAGTGGCCCCATGACGACGCTCGGCACTGCAGGCGAAATGCCGTCAGCCGCGGAAGTGATCGCGGCGATCGAGGCATTGCCGCGCTGACCACCCTTTGTCGTCCCCGC
>CAUJKG010000182.1 GCA_963205465.1 Pseudomonadota bacterium
GCAGGGGCGGGGGCCTATCTGGTAACCCGCGATGCCGCACGGCTGCTTTTGGACCGGCTGGAGCGTCGCGCCGCGATCGCGGATTATTTTATTCATTCCGCGCCGGGCATTCGCCGCTTTCAGGCCGATCCCGGTCTTACGCTGGAACTGCGCACGATGACCGGCATGTACAACATAAGGCGGCGGCCCGAGGCCACTCCCGTCATCAGCCGCAACAATCCGAGAAAGAATATTGTTACGAGAGTTTTCTGGGCCGTCAAGCACCCTCGTCTGCGGTTGCGGCGCGCGGCGAGCCAACTCCGTCTGGTCATCGACAAAGCAAGAATATCGTCCAGCAGCATTCGCCGGAAGGTCGAGCCGTGTGCTTCGATCCTCGCGAACTACCAGGCGATGGACGCGCTGATGGACCAGAAGAGAGCGCCGGCAGCTGAAACTGCGATGGGTGGAGCTACCCGATGAAACTCGCACTGGTTTCCGATGGAAACGATTTCGCGATTTACGACGATGCCGCCTGGAAGGCCGGCAAGGCGAAGAAACTCGCCATGCTGAATCGCAATCAGGCCGATTTCACCATTGTCGCAGCGGAAGGCGCTCCCGCCACCTTGCCTTCCGGCGCTTTCCAGACCTTCAACGATGCCCTGATCGCGCTCCGCGAGGCGGGCTTTGCATTCGAGCAATACGAGAAACAGCCATGGTCGAACTGACACTCCCGAAAAATTCACGCGTGGTCGAAGGCAAGACCTGGCCGAAGCCGGAAGGCGCAAAGAACATCGAAGAGTTCCGGGTCTATCGCTATGACCCCGATACCGATGCCAATCCCCGCATCGACACCTACTATATCGACCGCGACGATTGCGGTCCGATGGTGCTCGACGCCCTTATCTGGATCAAAAACAACGTCGATCCGACGCTGACCTTCCGCCGCTCCTGCCGCGAAGGCATCTGCGGCTCCTGCGCGATGAATATCGACGGCGTTAACACGCTTGCCTGCACCTGCGGCATGGACGAGATCAAAGGCAACGTGAAGGTCTATCCCTTGCCGCACATGGCGGTGGTGAAAGACCTGGTTCCGGATCTTACCGGCTTCTACGCGCAGCACGCCTCGATCGAGCCCTGGCTCCAGACCACGACGCCCGAACCTTCGGCGGAATGGAAGCAGAGCCATGAAGACCGCGAAAAGCTCGACGGTTTGTATGAGTGCATCCTGTGCGCCTGCTGTTCGGCGTCCTGCCCCAGTTATTGGTGGAATTCAGAGCGCTATCTCGGCCCGGCGGCGCTGTTGCAGGCCTATCGCTGGATCAACGACAGCCGTGACGAGGCCACCGGGGATCGCCTGGACAATCTCGAGGATCCGTTCCGGCTTTATCGCTGCCACACGATCATGAATTGCGCGAATACCTGTCCCAAGGGGCTGAACCCGGCCAAGGCAATCGCGGAAATCAAAAAGAAGATGGTGACGCGCCAGCTCTGATCATTCGGCCGGCGGGAGCGATATCCGGGTCGCATCCCGCGGCGGCAGCTGCTTGAAGAGCCAGCGCAGCCCCAGATAGATCGCGCCGAAGATTGCAAACGCGAGAATTGCGGCTGCGATCCCTATCGTGGCGGTCGCGTGAACAAGCGACGGCGTGTCGTTGCCGGCAAGGATTCCGATATAGGGCAACAGAAATGAGGCGCCTGCCACCATGATCGCAGGCATCAGCGCAATCAGGATGGCGCCAAGGACGAAGATCGCTGCCGCGATCCAGACACCCGCATATACCTTCCAGAACAGCCGCATCCGGCTGTCATAAGGGCTTCGTGGTTAAGGACTAGGAAAGACCCCAGGGTGCGGGGCCGGGCGTTGGAGCCCCCAAAAAGTTGATGGCCGCATGCCTTTGCAGGCATACGGCCATCGGAAACTAATCGCGAATAGCGAAGAGTTACGCCGCCTTCTTCTTGCGACGCTTCTTCGTCTTCTTGGCCTTGGCCTTTTTCGCCTTCTTAGCCTTCTTCGCCTTCTTACGTTTTGCCATGATATGCCTCTTGGCGGATGTTGGATTGCGCGCGTCAGAACCGGATTTAGCTTTCGGTCCCTTCGAACGCTTGGAAACCGGTTTTCTCACCGGGCGCGGTTTTGAAGTTTCCTTCGGTTCGATTCCGAAGATGCCCATCATGGGACTGCTTGAGTCGCTCCTGGGCATTGGCTTCCGTTTCGAACAACCGGCAGCGACATATCGCGCACGCTTTTATCGTTTGCCAATAGGGGGCACAGATATCGCGGGTGATCGAGAGTCAAACTACGAGGTGTTGCGCATCGAAACTTCATCGCGCGAAGAGTTTTCGATTGACATTGCAAACTCTCCGCGCCGCTTTCGCCGAAAGAAAAATTATAAAACTTTCAGTGAGTTAGCGAATGCGGAATTTCGCGCTTCGATTCTCGAAGATGCTTCGTATGACTCGCAAAAGATTCCTGCGGGGAATCGTTTACCCCACTTGAAAAAATTATTCACAGGCACACCAAAACGCATCCCGACAACGACGCTGCGAGTCATTTTTTGTCAAAACGCGCACTGATTCGCGCAAAGTGATTCGTTTTTTGCGCGTCGCAATGCGCGCGACGTCTTGCAAACCGCTTCGCGCGGTCTCGTTTTGACGAATGAGAGGTGCGCAGGCGGACTTTACGCGGAGCGAAGCGCCCGCGATTGCGATTGGAGCAGGGAGTTCGCGATATCCTCGCCGTCCGTCATCGCTTCCTTCCAATAGGTCAGCGCATTGGCGCGTGGCGCATCGATTTTTCCGAGCACGCCGTCTGAATCGAAGGTCAGAACCGCGTCGAATTTCTTCGCAATCGCCTGCATGCGCTGGTTTTGCGAAAGGAAATTCACAAACAGCTTCGAAATTCCCCGGTTTCTAGCGACCAGGACCGTCCGTCCGAACAACTCCGTCCCGATTCCGCGGTTCTGAAATTCCTTTTCGACACTGAATGCAGCTTCCGCTTCGCCGCCGGCAACGCCGCGGAAGCCGCGCAGTTCGGCAACGCCTCTGAGAACGCCGTCCACGAAGTAGCCATGGGCGACCGAGTGACTGCCAAGCGCGTTTTCAGCGTATTGTTTGATGAAGAAGTCGCTCACTGGCGTGCCGAAGCGCATCCGCCGGCTTTCCGCATCGAGACGCAGCAAGTGTGCCTTGAGCGCCGCGGTATCGGCGATCCATAACTTGCGGAAGTAGACTTGGGGGGTGGCTTTGTTCGTCGTCATCGTCCGATCCTGGGGGCAGCTGCCGTGAATGACTCGTATTTCCTTTCCGTGCACGGAAAGTATGTATGTGCAGTGCAGCATTTTTCAACCTCTCCTTCGTATGGGACCAGGAAAAGAGGTCATTCAGCGATAGGGAGCGAAGCGGTATAGATTCAGTAATCTATTGATTTTATTGAATAATAATGCCCATTTGACGGGCTAACAAATCCCTAATGCATTCTGTGCAATAGGGTGTTGCGTATGCGAAAGGGCCGTTTTGCCTGCTTGCCCGTTGCGGTGCCGCGGGCTTATGTCCCTCACATATTAAATAGGACGGGAAGGACCGCCCGCAGGAAATGTCGGGAATAGCCGAACGCTATGCGGAGCTGGTCGAAACCGGTGCCATCGAGCGCGATGAAGCGCAGGCCCGTGCCGTCAGCCGGTTGCAGACCCTCCAGCAGGAACTCGCGAATTATCGCCCGGTGTCGAAGGCCTCGCCGCTTGGCTGGCTGATGGCGCGTGGCCCGAAGGCCGCCGCGCCGCGCGGTCTCTATATCTGGGGAGATGTAGGGCGCGGCAAGACCATGCTGATGGACCTCTTTTTCGAGACTGCGCCGGTCGCGAAGAAGCGCCGCGCGCATTTCCATGAATATATGGCGGACGTGCAGGACCGGCTCGTCAAAGCGCGTCAGGCCATCAAGGAAAGCAAAACAAAGGACAGCGATCCGATTGCGCCGGTCGCGGCCACGCTTGCCGACGAGGCATCGCTGCTTTGCTTCGACGAGTTTCACGTCAACGACATCGCCGACGCGATGATCCTGTCGCGCCTGTTCGAGCGTCTGTTCGCGCGAGGTGTGGTCGTGGTCGCCACCTCCAACGTGCCGCCGGACGATCTCTATAAGGGTGGCCTCAACCGCGCGCTGTTTCTGCCGTTCGTGAAGCTCCTGCAGGAGAAATGCGAGACCATCAACCTTGCGGCCCGCACTGATTATCGGCTCGAAAAGCTGACCGGCACGCTGACGTGGCACGTTCCCGCTGATCGTGAGGCGCAGCAACAGATCGATGAAATCTGGCGCAAGCTCGCAGGCCGCGGGGGCGGCACGCCCACCGAATTGTCCTATCGCGGCCGCACTATCGGCATTCCTTTTGCAGGAAATGGTGCTGCGCGGTTCGACTTCGTCGATCTATGCCACCAGCCGCTGGGGGCTGCGGATTTCGTGCAGATCGCACATCACTTTCATACCGTGGTGGTCGAGGATATTCCGGTTATGAGCCCTGACCAGCGTAATGAGGCCAAGCGCTTCATCCTCCTGATCGACGCGCTTTACGATAATGCGGTGAAACTGGTGGCCTCGGCGGCTGCAGAGCGCGGCGAGATCTATCGCGGCACGGGAACCGTGGAAGCGAGCGAGTTCAAGCGCACGATATCGCGTCTTACTGAAATGGGATCGATGGAATATCTCGCGCTCCCTCATGGCGGCCATGGTGCCGATGCGGCCGGAATATCGCCGGCGATGGGAGAAGGGCGATGAAGGCTCGGGCGGCCGGGATGATCACTCTTTTTGCGATCGCGGCCGGTTCACAGGCTGAAGCACAGAGCTTCAATTGCGACCTCGCGCGAACGCCTGACGAAGTCCTGATCTGTCAGGACGCGGACCTGTTGCGCTTGGACGAACGTCTTGCTGCCGTCTACGCCAGCGTCCGGCGCCGCTTGGACGTGAAGGATCGCCGGGAGCTGGAATTCGAGCAGGCTTCCTGGCTGCAGAGCCGGAAGGAATGCGGCCGAAACTACCACTGTGTGGAAGATCACTACGTGCGGCGTATCGGTCAGCTGCGCGGCAACTAGCTCTCATCGAGTTCTTCGATCACCCGGGAAAGAACCCGCACCGCAGCGACTTTTGCTGCGGTGCCTGCTGCTTTTGCGTCTGGACTCGGTCCGGGGAAGCTGCTGGTATTATGTATATCAGAGGCATAAAAAGCCGAGGGTCTTGTTGCAGTGCGACGGCTGAATCGATAAGCCAGCGCAGTCTTTTCCAACGCTAGCGAAGAGTTTTTCACCATGGCTCGCAACAAGATTGCCCTGATCGGCGCCGGTCAGATCGGCGGTACCCTTGCCCACCTCGCAGGTCTCAAGGAACTCGGCGATGTCGTTCTGTTCGACATTGCCGAAGGTGTTCCTCAAGGCAAAGCGCTCGACCTCGCGGAATCCTCGCCGGTCGACATGTTCGACGCCAAGCTCTCCGGCACGAACACTTATGAAGCGATCGAAGGCTCCGATGTCGTGATCGTCACTGCCGGTGTCCCGCGCAAGCCCGGTATGAGCCGCGACGATCTTCTCGGTATCAATCTCAAGGTCATGGAGCAGGTCGGCGCCGGCATCAAGAAATACGCCCCGAATGCCTTCGTCATCTGCATCACCAATCCGCTCGACGCGATGGTCTGGGCGCTGCAGAAGCATTGCGGGTTGCCAAAGAACATGGTGGTCGGCATGGCCGGGGTGCTCGATAGCGCCCGCTTCCGCTACTTCCTCGCCGATGAATTCAATGTCTCGGTCGAAGACGTCACCGCCTTTGTGCTTGGCGGTCACGGCGACACCATGGTGCCGCTTGCGCGCTATTCGACGGTCGCCGGCATTCCGCTGCCCGATCTCGTGAAGATGGGCTGGACCACGCAGGAGCGTCTCGACAAAATCATCCAGCGCACGCGCGACGGCGGCGCGGAGATCGTCAATCTTCTCAAGACGGGTTCTGCGTTCTATGCGCCGGCCGCTTCTGCGATCGCAATGGCGGAGAGCTATCTCAAGGACAAGAAGCGCGTGCTTCCGGTCGCGGCTCACCTCAACGGCGAATATGGTCTGAAGAACATCTATGTCGGCGTGCCGGTCGTTATCGGCGCCAAGGGTGTCGAGCGCGTGGTCGATATCGAAATGGACAAGACCGAGCGCGCCATGTTCGACAAGTCGGTCGATGCAGTGAAGGGTCTGGTCGAGGCTTGCATCAAGATCGCACCGGATCTCGGCAAGTAAGAAACGGAATCGGGGGCAGGAACGCGCGATGAATATTCACGAGTATCAAGGCAAGGCGGTTCTTCGCGAGTTCGGCGTGGCCGTCGCGAACGGCATTCCGGCGCTGTCCGTCGAAGAAGCGGTCGCGGCGGCAAAGAAGCTCGGCGGGCCGGTCTGGGTCGTAAAGGCCCAGATCCACGCCGGCGGTCGCGGCAAAGCCGGCGGCGTCAAGGTCGTCAAGTCGGTCGAGGACGTCGAGAAGGAGGCGAAGCGTCTGCTCGGCTCCACGCTCGTCACGCATCAGACCGGCCCGGCCGGCAAGGAAGTAAACCGCCTCTACGTCGAGGAAGGTTCGGCGATCGCGAAGGAATTCTATCTTTCAATGCTGGTCGATCGCGAGACCTCTCGGATCGCTTTCGTGGTTTCCACCGAAGGCGGCATGAACATCGAAGAAGTCGCGCACGATACGCCAGAGAAGATCATCACCTTCTCGGTCGATCCGGCGACCGGAATCATGCCGCATCATGGCCGGCGTGTTGCGCAGGCGCTGAATCTCGAAGGCGATCTGGCCAAACAGGCCGAGAAGATGGTGGCGCAGCTTTATGCCGCCTTCACCGGCAAGGATATGAGCCTTCTCGAAATCAATCCGCTGGTCGTCACCAAGGACAATCAGTTGATCTGTCTCGACGCCAAGGTCGGCTTCGACTCCAACGCGCTCTACCGTCATCCGGATATCGTGGCGCTGCGCGATCTCACGGAAGAGGATCCGAAAGAAATCGAGGCGTCGAAATACGATCTCTCCTACATCGCGCTGGAAGGCACGATCGGTTGCATGGTGAACGGCGCAGGTCTCGCCATGGCGACGATGGATATCATCAAGCTCTATGGCGAAGCGCCGGCGAACTTCCTTGATGTCGGCGGCGGCGCGACCACTGAAAAGGTGACCGCTGCATTCAAGATCATCACCGCCGATCCGAACGTCAAAGGCATTCTGGTCAATATCTTTGGCGGCATCATGAAGTGCGACGTGATCGCGAATGGCGTCGTCACGGCGGTGAAGGAAGTCGGCCTAAAGGTGCCGCTCGTGGTTCGCCTGGAAGGCACCAATGTCGAGCAGGGCAAGAAGATCATCAACGAGTCGGGATTGAACGTCGTCTCCGCCGACGATCTCGACGACGCCGCACAGAAAATTGTGAAGGCGCTGCGGGGGGGCAAGTAAGATGTCGATCCTGGTCAACAAGAATACCAAGGTCATCACCCAGGGCATGACCGGCAAGACCGGCTCGTTCCATACCGAGCAGGCGATCGCTTATGGCACCAAGATGGTTGGCGGCGTTGCGCCCGGCAAAGGCGGCACGACGCATCTCGGCCTGCCCGTCTTCAATTCGGTGCGCGAAGCCAAGGAAGCAACCGGTGCAGACGCAAGCGTAATCTACGTGCCGCCAGCAGGCTGCGCCGACGCGATCTGCGAAGCGATCGACGCGGAAATTCCGCTGATCGTGACCATCACCGAAGGTGTGCCGGTGATCGATATGGTGAAGGTGAAACGCTCGCTTTCCGGCTCCAAATCGCGGCTGATTGGCCCGAACTGCCCTGGCGTCATCACGCCGGGCGAGTGCAAGATCGGCATCATGCCGGGCCACATTCACAAGCCCGGCAAGGTCGGGATCGTGTCGCGGTCGGGTACGCTTACCTATGAAGCGGTATTTCAGACCACTGCCGAAGGTCTGGGCCAGTCCTCCTGCGTCGGCATCGGCGGCGATCCGGTGAAGGGTACCGAGTTCATCGACGTATTGGAGATGTTCCTCGGCGATCCCGCGACCGAAGCCATCATCATGATCGGCGAAATCGGCGGTTCAGCCGAGGAAGACGCCGCTCAGTTCCTGAAGGACGAAGCAAAGCGGGGCCGCAAGAAGCCGATGGCGGGCTTTATTGCCGGCCGCACCGCGCCTCCGGGACGTCGCATGGGTCATGCCGGCGCGATCATTTCCGGCGGCAAGGGCGATGCCGAATCCAAAATCCAGGCGATGGAAGCCGCCGGTATCAAGGTGTCCCAGTCCCCGGCGCGTCTGGCTAAGACCTTGGTGGAAGTGCTGAAGGGCTAAGACCCCCGCGCTTTTTAGAAAACGCCTAGAAAACGGGCGGCGACCAAGCCGGATTTATCCGGCCTGGTCATTTTATGGTGCCGATCCTGCCTAAACCCGCGTTTTATGCTGCCGGTCCCGAAGGTCCCGAGACCGGCAGTATTCATTTTCGCATTCCGGGCATGAATCATCGCATCCGGCCTACCTGAATATGTTGAGAAGCGAGCCATGCCCGACTAAAAGGGCGCGGCACGGCGCGAGGTCCCGCTTGACCTCGTTTCCTCATATTTTCGAAGTCTTATGTAGGCATGAAACGGTAGCGCAGACCCCGGTCGGGTAGATGCGCAAATGGCGGACGTTTGGTGCGTCCGGGATGAAAATGGCACGTGAAGCAAGCAATCAAGGCTTTCTGAATTCCTCCTTTCTTTATGGCGGCAACGCCTCCTACATCGAAGATCTCTACGCGCGTTACGAGAAGAACCCGGCATCGGTCGATGCCGAATGGCGCGCGTTCTTCGAGCAGATGAAAGGCGATGACGCCGCTGCGATCGAGCAGAGCGCGAAGGGACCTTCGTGGAAACGGCCGGGATGGCCGCAGATTGCCAATGGCGATCTTGTCGCCGCCATGGATGGCAATTGGGCCGCGACGGAAATCGCGCTCGGCAACAAGCTTAAGGGCAAGGCGCAGGCCAAGGGCGTCGAACTTTCTACCGAGCAGGTGCAGCAGGCGACCCGCGATTCGGTCAAAGCGCTGATGATGATCCGCGCGTTCCGCATGCGCGGCCATCTGGAAGCCAAGCTCGACCCGCTCGGCCTCGAGCCGGAGACGCCGCATCCCGAACTCGATCCCGCATCCTACGGGTTCACCGAGGCTGATCTCGACCGCAAGATTTTCATCGATCACGTGCTCGGTCTTGAGTTTGCGACGGTGCGCGAAATGGTGGCGATCCTGCGCCGCACCTATTGCGAGACCATCGGCATCGAATTCATGCACATCTCCGATCCCGAGGAGAAAGCCTGGCTGCAGGAACGCATCGAGGGGCCGGACAAGGAAATCACCTTCACGCGCGAAGGCAAGCGCGCGATTTTGAACAAGCTGGTCGAGGCAGAAGGCTTCGAGAAGTTCATCGACGTCAAATACACCGGCACCAAGCGCTTCGGCCTCGACGGCGGCGAAGCGATGATCCCGGCGCTCGAGCAGATCATCAAGCGCGGCGGTGCACTCGGCTGCAAGGAGATCGTGCTCGGCATGGCTCACCGCGGCCGTCTGAACGTGCTGAGCCAGGTCATGGCAAAGCCGCATCGCGCGATCTTCCATGAGTTCAAGGGCGGTTCCTCGACGCCGATGGAAGTCGAAGGCTCAGGCGACGTGAAGTATCACCTCGGCGCATCGTCGGATCGCGAGTTCGACAATAATCAGGTTCATCTGTCGCTCACCGCGAACCCCTCGCATCTTGAAATCGTCGATCCGGTCGTGCTCGGCAAAACCCGCGCAAAGCAGGATCAGTTCGGCGACAAGCCGGAAGATCGCATTTCCGCAATGCCGTTGCTCATTCATGGTGACGCCGCCTTCGCGGGACAGGGCGTGGTTGCGGAGTGCTTCGGTCTTTCCGGCCTGAAGGGTCACCGCACCGGCGGCTCGCTGCACTTCATCATCAACAACCAGATCGGCTTCACGACGAACCCACGCTTCTCGCGTTCTTCGCCTTATCCGTCGGATGTCGCGAAGATGGTCGAAGCGCCGATCCTGCACGTCAACGGAGACGACCCGGAAGCGGTGGTGTTCTGCGCCAAGGTCGCGACCGAATTCCGGATGAAGTTCCACAAGCCGGTCGTGATCGACATGTTCTGCTATCGCCGCTTCGGTCACAACGAAGGCGACGAACCGGCGTTCACGCAGCCGTTGATGTACCAGAAGATCCGCGCGCATGCTTCGACCCTCGACATCTACGCGAAGAAGCTCGAGAGCGAAGGCGTGGTCGCTGCCGGTGAAGTCGATGCGATGAAGGCCGAGTGGCGCGCGAAGCTGGAGGCCGAATTCGAGGCCGGACAGAGCTACAAGCCGAACAAGGCCGATTGGCTCGATGGCCGCTGGGCGGGCATGAAGGCGGCGAAGGAAATCGACGATCCGCGCCGCGGCGACACCGGAGTTGCCATCGATGTGCTGCAAGAGATCGGCAAGCAGATCACGTCGGTTCCCGAAGGTTTCCACGCGCACAAGACCATTCAGCGCTTCCTCGATAACCGAAGGAAGGCAATCGAAAGCGGGCAGGGAATCGACTGGGCGACCGCCGAGGCGCTCGCCTTCAGCACGCTTTTGCTCGAAGGCCATCGCGTGCGGCTGTCGGGGCAGGACGTCGAGCGTGGCACCTTCTCGCAACGCCATTCGGTGCTGACCGATCAGGTCAACGAGGATCGCTATACGCCTTTCAATCACATCCGGGAGAAGCAGGCGCGCTACGAAGTCATCAACTCGATGCTTTCGGAAGAAGCGGTGCTCGGCTTCGAATATGGCTATTCGCTCGCCGAGCCGAATGCGCTGACGCTTTGGGAAGCGCAGTTCGGTGACTTCGCCAACGGCGCGCAGGTCGTGTTCGACCAGTTCATCTGCTCGGGCGAACGCAAGTGGCTGCGCATGTCGGGCCTCGTCTGTCTCCTGCCGCATGGCTATGAAGGCCAGGGGCCGGAGCATTCATCCGCGCGTCTGGAGCGGTTCCTGCAACTCTGCGCCGAAGACAACATGCAGGTTGCGAACTGCACGACGCCGGCGAACTATTTCCACATTCTGCGCCGTCAGCTGAAGCGGGATATCCGCAAGCCGTTGATTTTGATGACACC
>CAUJKG010000183.1 GCA_963205465.1 Pseudomonadota bacterium
CACCGCATCCGCAATGCCTTGCGGAGGATCCTGGTTGAAATCAAGGCCGGCCGTGCCGAATGCAAGATCCATATCGGCAACGACTGAATCAATGGCGAGATCACGGGCGATGGCGAAGGCAATGTTGTGCGCAACAGTGGACGCACCGACGCCACCTTTCGCGCCGATGACGCCGATGACGCGACCGACGGGCTTGGCGTCGGCAGCACCGTAAAGACCCGCGATCGATGCAACGATATCCAGCGGCGCAAGCGGCGCCACGAGATAGTCGCTCACGCCGCGGCGGACGAGCTCGCGATAGAGAATGATATCATTGACGCGGCCGACCACGACAACCTTGGTGCCGGCGTCACAGCTTTCGGCGAGCCGGTCGAGACCCTCGAGCAATGCGTTGCCGTGACCATTGTATTCGATCAGGATCACATTCGGCGTCGAGGAAACGCGGTAGGCTTCCTCGGCGGCCTGCAGCCCTCCCATGGAAACCTTCACATGCGCGCGCGCCATACGCCGGTCGGCAGCACCGTTCTGCACGGCATGCGCAAGCTCCGGCGTTTCGCAGAACGCTTGAATCGTGATGCGCGGGACCGGCGGAACGTGACGTTCTTCCGCGGCCGGTGAGTTGTCGAGTATGGGTGCGGCTCTCATCAGTTTCCTACGTTGCTGACTTTGCCATTGTTCGTAGAGTTATAGATCGTCGAAGGATCCTGGCCCTTGCTATACTTCTCGAGCACGTTACGGCGGCGCGCGGCATAGGCCGGCGCCTCGTTGCGGGGCTGCACGAGATCCTCAGGGTTGGCGACTTGCGCGGCTAAGTTCTGCTGGGTCGCGCAGCCGAAATTGCGCGTCGAATAATTCTGGTCGGATTTCGAATTGATGGTCGGCCCCAGATCTTCCTGGCCGGCATGGCAGCGGCTTGCGACCTGCGCCTTGAGCGCGGGAAACGTCAGGCGGATCGGCGCGACGTTCGACGGATCCTGCGTCTGATAGCTGCGAACCTGGATCGCGCGCAGCGGCACGCCAGAGGAAGCCAGCACGCTCTGCAACTCGCGAACGGTATGGCTCGACGCCATTTCATTTGCGGTGCCAGCGGGCAGTTCGATCGTGAGCGGCCCCGATCCGTAGCGGCGCCACTGCGAAGCGAAGCCGCCCGCGAGCGCGCGCTGCTCAGGCGTCAAACCAGCGCGGCCGCTGCCGACGAAAAGCTGCACCGAGCGAATGCCTTCATTGATCTGGATCGGATGACGGTCGCGATAATCCGCAGGCACGCTACCCGTCACGATGCGATCGGTCTGGCAGCCGGCCATCGCCAGTGAGACGACACCCATCAGGAGGGCGGCGCGGATGCGGACCGGTACTGCACGGAGAACTGACATTTTACGCTCCAAGAACTCAATCCAGAATGAAACCGTAATCGCCTTTGAGGCGCTTCGGCTCGTTCACACCAGGCACGCCGTAGATTCGGTTCAGCCGGCCGAGCAGTACGGCCGATTGATCGGAAGGATTCGCGAAGCCGTCGTCCGGACGCGCGAGCGCCTGCGGCGCGTTATGGCGCACGACATAAGGCGTCACCATGATCATGAGTTCGGTCTGGCCGGTCTGGTAGTCGCGGCTCTTGAAGAGCGCGCCCAGCACCGGAAGATTCATCAGACCGGGAAGTCCGTTGATGTTCTGCTTGGTCTGCTCCTGCAGCAAACCGGCGAGCACCAGCGAACCGCCCGACGGAAGCTCGACCGTCGAATTGGCCCGGCGCACGCGCAACGCAGGAATCGTGATCTGCGAAAAGCGGACAGCACCTTCGGAAGAAAGCTCGCTGACTTCGGTCGCGACACGCAGGCTGATCTTGCCCTCGGAGAGCACGACCGGCGTGAACTCAAGACCAATACCGAACTGCTTGAATTGGATCTGGATCTGGCACTGCCCGGTCGCCGGGTCGCAGCTCTGGCCGGCGGGAATCGGAAACTCGCCGCCCGCGAGAAACTTCGCGGATTCACCGCTGATTGCCGTGAGGTTGGGCTCGGCCAGCGTGCGCAGAATGCCAGCCTGCTCCATGGCGCGCAGCGTCGCGCTGACCGTGCCACCGTTCGGTAAGGAAAGCGAAGGCGTGATCGCGCTCGGCGAGAGCACCTGATTCTGCGCGGAGAACGGATTGGTGTTGTTGAAGTTGACGACGGCGCTGCCGATATTGACGTTGCTGCCGTTCAGATCGACGCCGAGCTGCTTCAGGATATTGCGCTGGACTTCGGCGACGGTGACGCGAATCATCACCTGCTCGCGGTCGCGGATGGTGAGACCGTTCACGACCTTGTTGGCGTCACCCACCATGCGGGCGGCTGTGTCGAAAATCTGCTGCGCTTCGGCGGCGGAGCCCACGGAGCCGGAAAGTACGATGCTGTCGTTGATGGCATCGACCCTCACCTGCGCGGTCGGCGCCAGGCGCTGGATCGCAGCCCGCACGCCGACGGCGTCGAGCGCAACTTCGATTTCGTAGGCTGCGATCTGCTGACCGTCGCCGTCGAAGAACACGATGTTGGTCTGTCCGGCCTTCACGCCGATGAGGTAAGCGCGGCGCGCGGAGCGGATGACGGCATTGGCGATCGCGGGATTGGCGATCAGCACGTCCTTGGCATCGCGCGGCAAATCGACCACGATCGACTTGCCGATACCGAGCGCAAGAAAACTGCCGCGATTATGCACGACCGCAGCTTGATGATGCTGCGGCCGCTGAAAGGTCGTCGTCTTCGCCGGAGGTGCAGCAAGCATTGGCTCCGCGGCGTCCGAGAACGCCGGCAGCGTCACCATGGCAGCGGCAAGCAGGCCAAAGAAAGCAATTGTTAACCCTGCTTTTGCGGCTAGCGGCTTTTGCATCGTCAGCCCCGATCCTCGCTTACTTGGTGGTCTGTGTTGAATTGACGCCGAAGCGGACGAAATTCACGCGGCTCGGATCTTGCTGCTGCTGCGGTTCTTCCGTTTCGTTGAGAAGGTTGGGCTTCGCATCCGCAAGCGAACGCAGCGCCAGCGAAAGCGTGCCGCGCTGGCGCGACATCGCGAGCGATTCAGCCTGTTGCGGCCCGAGTTCCAGCGTCGCGGTTTTACCGACGACGACCTTCTGGCCGTTCTTTTCTTCGACGGTCTGATCGATCGCGAGCACGCGAATGTTGCGCAGGATGGTTTCGCTGGTGATGTTTTCCGCCCCGTTGCCCTGATCGCGGCGGGTCAGAATCACATCGACGTAATCGTTGGGCAGGATGAAACCACCGGCACCTGTCTCCGCGGAAATCTCGGTCGAAACCGCACGCTTGCCGGCCGGCAGGATCGCGGACATGAAACCGGAGCCGTCGGCGCGGACGAGTTTTTGCTCGCGGATGGGCTCGCCAGCGATGAAGGGCGAGCGCGCGACCGCTCCCTTGAAATCACTCAGGGCATTGGGCCGATCGGTCTTGCGTATGAAGAGCGGACCCGCCGCGGCGACCGGCCAGGCCTGCCATGCGAGGTCTGCTTCCGAAACGGCGCGGCCGACTGCAATGTCCGTCTTGGCAACCAGGATTTCGACGGTTTCCTGCGGCCGGACGATCTGCTGCACGGGAGCGGGTGCGCGATTGCCGGACAACATGAAAGCGGCGCCACCAGCCGCAACGGCGATTGCGAGAACAATAATTCGCGCGGGTTTCATACGCTCACTCTTTCACTCGTGCTGAACCGGGACCCGGATATGGGTCGCCTGTCTGCCCGTTGCCGGATTTCACCAGCTAAGGGTCAACTTATGGTTAATGAGCCGTAGCGGAATTTAATTAACAGCAGCTTGCACTTACAAAGATCGTGCGCGGAGCCCCGGCTGCTGGCGCTAGAGCGCCTTCATGAATGAAGTTTCCGGATAGACCATCAGGCCCGCGATCGCGAGCGCAATCCCGTAGGGAATGCCGGTCTTGAGGTCGTGCAGCTGCGCGATCCACTTCTGGCGGGTAACCCACTCCGGCATGGGAAACCGGCGCCATTGCAGAAGCAACAACGTAAGCGCGCCGCCGGCAATGGAGGCGATCAGAAGGTACTCAAGAAGATGCGAGAAGCCGAGCCAGAGCGCGGTCGCCGCCGCGAGCTTGGCGTCTCCCCCGCCGATCCAGCCCCGGGCGAAGAAAATAAAAGCAACGACCAGCACAACGATGCCCGCAAGCAGATGACGCCCGAGGTCGCTCCAGTCCATCCCGGTCAGCCACGCCACCAGGAAAAAGCCCGCAACCAGCGCCAGCGAAACCCGGTTCGAGATCGTCATGCTCACGAGATCGCTTGCCGCGGCAAAAGCCATGGCAGCGGGGAAAAGTCCGAGTACGAGAATATGGAGCATCATCGGGAAAATCTCGACTGTCGCGGAAAGTTCGTGCGATTTAAGCGCCAAAGCCTGAGCGAAGCGTAAATCGAAACTTCCGAATGCGCCTTACGCGGAACCCGGTACAAGCAAAGGCCCCGGCTTTCGCCGGGGCCTTTCGTTCGTCGAATTTCTTCGAACGCTTACTTGAGTGCGCTCTCAACCGAAGTGAAGGTGCTCTTCAGGTTGCTGCCGACGCCCTGCACGACTGCAATGATGGCGACGGAGATGCAAGCGGCGATCAGGCCATACTCGATGGCGGTTGCGCCGGACTCGTCTTTCACGAAACGAGCGATGGTCTTCATGTTCAAGGCTCCTTGAAACCTATGTTGGCTCTCTGCAAGTCCGCCGGACTTTTGTTGCCCGATCGAACATGAGCGAACATAGCGCCGGGGAATTTCGTCACGGTTAATTTGACCGCTGAAAACCGCGGTTTTCGCGGGGAACGGGAACAGCGTTAAGATTTCATGAGTGCGATTTCAGAACCCTTGCGGCGCAAAGACTTGCACGCGAACCCGAGCCGCTGGGGGCCATCCGTATCTTGCGGATATTTGCAGTTCATTCACCAATATGCACGAGACTCCCGGTTCAAATCGTTTGTTTTGCGTTGGGAGGCCGGCGTGCTCCGTCATTCGTTCAAGACCCTGCTCCTGCTTTGCGGCCTCGCGATCTATCCGCACGCGGCATCTGCCGATGCGGTTACGGTCGTATTCGATCAGGCACGCCTTCTTCGTATGCCGGCCGGAGTTTCCACCATCATTATCGGCAACCCCTCCATTGCCGATGCTACGCTGCAATCCGGCGGCCTCCTTGTCGTGACGGGGAAAGGCTACGGCACCACGAATCTCATGGCGCTGGATGCAAAAGGCGACGTGATCGTCGAGCATCAGGTTACGGTATCGTCGCCGAACAACGGCGTCGTCGTATATCGCGGCCCGGACCGCGAAACGCTGAATTGCAACCCCTCCTGCCAGCGCACGATCTCCCCTGGCGACGCGCAGGCCGTATTCAATGCCGCCGTACAGCAGAGCGGTCAGCGTAACACGCTGGCGACCGGGGCCGCGGCGCAGGCCCAACGGCCGCCTGTGCGCTAGCGCATCTGGCGTGATTGGTTAACCGTTTCTAAACATCTCGCTGCTGCTTATCGGCAGACGGTTCAACCATTCGTCAAACGATCATCGCTATAAACATTGCATCGTGGATTGATCGCGGACCGGTACGATGTTCGGCATTTCGTTTCGTAAGGAAAAAGTGCGCGGCGCGCGACGCAGCTTGCAGCGGCTGATCATCGGCTTCGGCCGCAAGAGCGACGGCGCCGCCGCGGTTGAGTTCGCGCTTGTCGTCGTACCCTTCTTTGCACTTATGTTCGCAATCATCGAACTCGCGCTCGTCTTCTGGGCCG
>CAUJKG010000184.1 GCA_963205465.1 Pseudomonadota bacterium
CGGCTTGTTCGATTTCGTGTCCGAAGTCATCCGGCGCGTGAACTCGAAGCGTCTGCGGCTTTATCTCTATAACTTCCCGCAACAGACCGGCCTCGTATGGTCGCCCGCGCTGATTGCAAAACTGCGCGGCGCGTTTCCTGAAGTGATCGTCGGCATCAAGGATTCCTCGGGGGACGCCAACTATCTCAACACGCTGCTCGATCAATTTCCCGGCTTTGCGATTTTTCCTTCGTCGGAATCGCTGATGGTCGATGCGCTCGGCAAGGGTGCGGCGGGCTGCATTTCCGCAACTGCGAATACGCATGTGAAGGAAATCCGCGCGCTCTACGACGGCTGGAAGTCGCCGGAGGCAAGCGCGATGAACAAGCGCGCGAGCGCGATCCGCTCGCTCATCGCCTCTTATCCCCTGATCGCCGCGGTCAAGGCGACGCTCGCCGAGCAGCATAAGCATAAAGGCTGGCACCGGCTGCGGCCGCCACTTACGGCGCTGAGCGGGGAGCAGGCTGCGGAACTGCGGGACAAACTCGCCGCGCTTTAGCCGCCTCCCAGTGGGCGGAGCGTGGGCGGACCCGATCCACCCATGACTGCAGGCCTTGAAAGCTTTGTCGCGGCGCATGTTTGCGCGCGCTTCCGTTTGGGCTAGAACCTGCCCGAGAGGAAACGTAATAGGACATAACAAAATGCAGAGGACAACGCCCCCGTTCCGCGCCGACCAGGTCGGCAGCATTCTGCGCACCGCGCCGCTCAAGGAGGCGCGCGCCAAGCATGAAAAAGGCGAGATCGACGACGCCGCGCTCAAAGCGGTCGAAGACGCCGAAATCATCAAGATCATCAAGAAGCAGGAAGAAGTCGGCCTGAAGAGCATCACCGACGGCGAATTCCGCCGCTCGTGGTGGCACTTCGACTTTCTGAAGAAGCTCGACGGCGTCGAAGGCTATCAGGCAAGCCAAGGCATCCAGTTCGCCGGCATCCAGACCCGCGCGGAAGGCGTGCGGATCGTCGACAGGATCGGCTTTTCCAACCACCCGATGATCGAGCACTTCAAGTTTCTGAAGGCACACACCAAGGAAACGCCGAAGATGACGATCCCCGCGCCTTCGGTGCTGCACTTCCGCGGCGGCCGCAAGGGGATCAACGAGAAGATCTACCCCGATCTCGACCAGTTCTTCCACGACCTCGGCGCGGCCTACAACAAAGCCGTGAAGGCGTTCTACGACGCGGGCTGCCGCTACCTGCAACTCGACGACACGGTCTGGGCTTATCTGTGCTCCGCCAAGGAACTGCAGGGCGCGAAAGAGCGCGGCGACGATCCGGAAAAGCTGCCGATGTGGTACGCGCGCACGATCAACCAGGCGCTGGCGAACAAACCCGCCGACATGACCATCACGACTCATGTCTGCCGCGGCAACTTCCGTTCGACCTGGGTGTCCGAAGGCGGCTACGAGCCGGTCGCCGAGCGGCTGTTCCAGGAAATCGATTACGACGGCTACTTCCTCGAATACGACAACGACCGCTCGGGCGGCTTCGAGCCGCTGCGCTTCGTGCCGAAGGGCAAGAAGCAGATCGTGATCGGCCTGATCACCTCGAAGACGGGCGAACTCGAGAGCAAGGATTCGATCAAGCGTCGTATCGAGGAAGCGACGAAGTACGTCGCGCTCGATCAGCTTTGCCTCTCGCCGCAATGTGGCTTCGCTTCGACCGAGGAAGGCAACGTGCTGACCGAGGATGAGCAGTGGGCGAAATTCAAGCTGATCGTCGACATCTCCCGGGAAGTCTGGGGCAACTAAGAGAAAACGGGCGGCGCGAAAACGCCGCCCGCTTCGTTTTTGAAAGATGGCGGCCATGGCCAACGCAAAAATGGAAAACCCGCGCATGGATGAAAAGCGTGCGGAAGAGAAGCTGGATCTCGGCGAGTTGCCGCTTCTTTCCGGCTACATGCTCCGCCGCGCGCAGTTCGCCGCCTTCAACGATTTCCTGCGCTTTTTCGACGATCTCGGCGTGCGGCCCGTGCAATACGCGGTGCTGACGGTGATCGACCGCAATCCGGGGCTGAAGCAGAGCCAGATCTCCGAGGCGCTCGGCATCAAGCGCGCCAATCTCGTCGCGATCCTCGATGCGCTCGAGCGCCGGGGGCTCGCGAAACGCGAGGCGGTCGCAACCGACCGCCGCTCCTATGCGCTACGGCTCACCGACAAGGGCGCGGGTCTGATGAAGGAATTGCGCGCGCGCTCCGAAGTGCACGAGAAGCGCCTGGCCGGCGTCATCGGCGAAGCCGGACGCCAGCAACTTCTCAAACTCCTGAGCGGCGTGATCGAAGCGGTCGGACCGGGCAGCGAGGGCGAGGAGGAATGACATACAGGGCGATAAGCGCGGGCATGACGCTATCGCTATAATTCAAACCTCTATTGTCTTCTTCCCGCGCAACTTATTTGCGACTTCATCCGGGATCGGTTTCGATTTGATCCGTCCCGGATCATCCGGATGGGGACCGACCCAGACACGCTTTTCATGCGCCTCGATCGCGAGCTTGTCGCCCTTCCAGACCTTGTGCGAAATCTCGAAGCTCGACTTGCCGAGCTCGGAGATCGTCGACTCGATCACGATGTCGTCGCCGTATTTCGACGGAATGAAGAATTTCGCGCCGGTATCGACCATGGGAAAGCCGACGAAGTCATAGACCTCGCGCATCCGGTACTTAGTATAGCCGGTCGCAGCTTCCAAGAGCATGGCGGTCGAGTGGTCGAACATCGCGAAATAGCGCGGGTAAAAAACGATCCCGGCCGGGTCGCAGTCGCCCCACTCGATCCGAATCTTGCGGCGGTTGACGAACATTATTTCGGTGCCATCACTTTGGGGGCATCACTTGGGCGCCATCACTTGGGCGCCATGCGCAGCGAACCGTCGATGCGGACGACCTCGCCGTTGAGATACGTGTTGCGGACCATTTCCATCGCAAGCGACGCATATTGCTCCGGCTTGCCAAGCAGTTTCGGAAACGGCACCGACGCCGCGAGGCTGCGCTGCACTTCTTCGGAAAGACCGAGCAGCATCGGCGTCAGGAAAATGCCCGGCGCAATCGCGAGCACGCGAATGCCGAACTGCGCGAGTTCGCGCGCCGCAGGCAGCGTGAGACCCACGATACCGCCCTTCGAGGCCGCATAAGCCGCCTGCCCGATCTGGCCTTCATAGGCCGCAACCGACGCGGTTGAGATGCAGACGCCACGCTCGCCGTCGGTGAGCGCCTCGGCGTTCTGCAAGTCCGCCGCGAACAGCCGCAACAGATTGAACGAGCCGATCAGGTTGATGCGGATCACGCGATCGAAATCGGCGAGCGGCTGCGGACCGTCGCGCCCGAGGATTTTCTTCGGCGTGCCGATGCCGGCGCAATTGATGAGCACGCGGGCGATGCCGTGCTTTTCGCGCGCTTCCTTCACCGCGGCCACCGCGCTGTCGGAGTCCGACACATCGCATTTGATTGCGATGCCGCCGATCTTAGCGGCATGGGCCTGCGCGGCCTCGAGATTCACATCAAGCAGCGCGACCTTTGCGCCTGCGGCAGCAAGTGCCGCGGCGGTCGCCGCACCCAAACCAGAACCGCCGCCCGTTACGAGCGCGGCATGACCTTTTACGTCCATCGTTAGTGTTTCCGTGGCTGACTGGCGTTCATGTTCTCGACGAGCAGCGCAATGCCCTGCCCGCCGCCGATGCAAGCCGAAGCAATGCCATAACGCAAGCCCGCCCGCGACAGCTCGCGCGACACCGTCACCGCGAGGCGCACGCCGGTCGCGCCCAGCGGATGGCCGATGGCGATCGCGCCGCCGTTTACATTGAGTTTGCTTTCGTCGAGCCCGAGTTCGCGCGAACAGGCCATGACCTGCGCGCCGAAGGCCTCGTTGATTTCGAAACGGTCGATGTCGGAAAGTTTAAGCCCGGCCTTTTCGATCACCGACTTGATGGCCGGCACCGGGCCGATGCCCATGATCTCGGGCGGACAGCCGACCGCAGCACCCGCGACAACGCGCGCGAGCGGCGTCTTGCCTTTCTTCTTCGCGTATTCGCCGCTCGCCACCAATGCCGCCGCCGCACCGTCGACAACAGCGGAAGAATTGCCGCCGGTCTGCACGCCGCCGAATGCCGGACGGATTTTCGCGAGTGCTTCGACCGGAGACGGACGGATATGCGTATCGTCTTTCAACTGCTCGATCTTGCTCGGCAACCTGATGCCGCGCGCATTGTAGCCGTCACGCTTGAACTTTTCGGTTTTCACCGGCGTGATTTCACCGGCGAGAAAACCGCTCTTCTGCGCGGCGACGGCGCGCTCGAAGGAACGCGCGGCATAGGCGTCCACCTCCGGCCGCGTGATCTGGTACTTGCGCGCGAGATTCTCCGCAGTGTCGCCCATGGTGACGCTTGCCGCCGGATCGAGCAGTGCTTCCCAGAGAAAATCCTTGAACTCGACCTGCCCCATGCGGAAGCCGCCGCGCGAGGTGTAGCTTGCGACCGGGTTGCGGCTCATGGATTCCGCACCGACGCACAATGCAAGCTCGACGCCGCGATGCGTGATCGCATCCGCGGCCTGCATGATGACTTCGATGCCGGTGCCGCAAACCCGCTGCACCATGTGCGCGGACACCTCGATCGGCACGCCGGAATAGAGACCGACGTGCCGCGGCAGCATGTAAGCGTCGAAGCTCGCCTGCGCCATATTGCCGGTCACGACGATGCCGACATCCTCCGGCGGAAGCTCCGTTTTCGCGAAAGCTTCGCGTGCGGCCTTGATGCCGAGATCGATCGGCGAGACCAGCGAGAGCGCGCCGGTATAATCGGCAAAGGGCGTGCGAACACCATCGACAATCCAGACGTCGTTCCAGCTTGCCGCAAGCGGCTTCGGACCGGCCATGTTATCTTCCTTCCGCAACAATGACCCGCGTTGACGGCGGGCTGGCATAAAGTTCCTGCACGAGATTAGCGCGGCGCGAGAGCACGGCGCGCTGGTTGATCGAACCCTTGTCGGTCATCTCCCCGGCATCCATCGACGGCGGCTCATCCATCAGGAGAATGCGCGTGAGGCGGTTCGAACTACCGGTGCTTTCCTTGACGAAAGCGACGAGACGCTCCTTCACCTTCGCGCGCACGGCTTGCGCGTTCAG
>CAUJKG010000185.1 GCA_963205465.1 Pseudomonadota bacterium
CGCCGATGGCGGCGACGATGTAGCGGATCGCGGAAGGCGGATAAGCGAGGCCGAGGCGGCCCGGCGGAATTGCGAACTCCGCGCTTTCGCTCGCAACCCTAAGATCGCAGGCCGCCGCCAGCCCCATGCCGCCGCCCATGCAGAAGCTGCGGATCATGGCGATGGTGGGGAGCGGGCAGGAGGCGATTGCGTCGAATGCAACCACGTTCGCTTCTTCGTAAGCACGCGCACCTTCGGCGTTGGCGCGCACGGTTTCAAATTCCGAAATGTCCGCACCCGAGCAGAACGGCAGCGTGCCAGCCCCGCGCAGAACCACCACGCGGAGCGCGCGGTTTGCGGCAAACTCGTTCACCAGCTTCGTGACCTCCTGCCACATTCCGAAGGAAAGCGCGTTCTTTCGCTCCGGGCGGTCGAAGATCAGATAGGCAACCGGGCCCTTTATTTCCGGGCGGACTTGTTGGTTAATGGGCTGCGTTGCATGCATGGCTGGAACAAGGGCAATTGCTGAGGGGTTTCAAGGGTATCACCTCGTCATAGAATTTGTGCTAGGAAGGGCCAACCCCTTTCATCGGCAAGCTGATCGGAGCAGCGCTCATGGCCCTGCATAAAAAACTGCCTCAAGGTGTTCAGGCGATTGACCCGGTATGGTCCCGGGTGCGGAACGAGGCGGAGGAATGCGCGCGGCGCGAGCCGGCGCTGGCATCCTTCATCTTTACCACGGTGCTCAATCACGACTCGCTCGAACACGCGGTCGCGCATCGCGTGGCGGCACGGCTCGGTTCGAGCGACGTATCGAGCGAGTTGATCGCGCAGGCGTTCCGCGAAGCCATCGAGGCGGAGCTGGTCATCGGCGCGGCCATGCGGGCCGATATCATCGCCGTTGCCGAGCGCGACCCCGCGACCTCACGCTATCTGGAGCCGGTCCTCTATTACAAAGGGTTCCACGCGTTGCAGGCGCATCGCCTCGCGCATTATCTTTGGCATCGCGGGCGCAAGGACTTCGCGCTGTATCTCCAGAGTCAGTCGTCTTCGGTGTTCGGCGTCGACATCAACCCGAATACGAAGGTCGGCAAAGGCATCTTCATCGATCATGCGACCGGCGTGGTGATCGGTCAGACCGCGGTGATCGACGACGATGTTTCGATCCTGCAGGGGGTCACACTCGGCGGTACCGGCAAGGAGCAGGGCGACCGGCATCCGAAAATCCGCCGCGGCGTGCTGCTCTCGGCGGGTGCGAAGGTGCTCGGCAATATCGAAGTCGGTTCCTGCGCGCGCGTGGCGGCGGGCTCGGTGGTGCTGAAGCCGGTTCCCGCCAATGTCACGGTGGCCGGCGTGCCGGCGCGCGTGGTCGGCGATGCAGGATGCCGGGACGCGGAGCCGTCGCGCTCCATGAACCAGATGTTCGACATGCCCTTCATGGGCGAAGCCATCTGATTTTCTTCCGGCTTGCCGGATCCTAGAAGGCGCGGGTAGGTTGCCCGCGCTTTCGTTTTCTTCGGAGATTCTCGTGGACCGCGCCGAACTCGACCGCTTGCAGGACTATCTGCGCCGCACGCTCAACCCGGAAATCGGGCTCGCGGCGCGCGCGCGTGTGCAGAACATGGCGGAAATCATTCTCGGCGATGAGCCGATCGGCCGCGTGACCGTGGACGACGAAGACGGCGACCGCTCCTTCAACGTGACGGTGCCGATCGAGATGCCGGCGGTCAATCCGAACCTCAACGAGGCGGTGCGTGGCAAGTTCGGCAATCAGAAGATGCGCGTGGTGCCGCGCCCGAAGAAGACCGATTCCTCCGAAATCTATATCGACGACGAATATATCGCGGTGCTGTTTCGCGACGATGCTTCCGGGCGGTCGTGGACCTTCGAAATGGCCGTGCTCGACATCGATCTGGAGCCGGAGGAGTAGCAATCGTCATCCCGGCCAAGCATTGCGGAGCAATGCGCGAGCCGAGATCCATAACCACTAGCATTCAAAATTTTGCACTGGGGCTATGGGCCCCCGCCGGAGCCTGTCATCGGGCGCGCGCAAGCGCGGCCCGTTGGCGGGGACAATCTGATAGGTCCGCAATTAACGCTGATCCGCGATCCCGCTTGCACCTCGCATTAAGACTTTATTAACCTCGCCGCTCATGGGCCCGGTATGGCCCGTTTGTATCGGTGGCGTTGGCGTGATCACTCCGGAAGCATTGCAGTCTCTCTACGCGCTGGCGTTCGGCTTCGCGCTCGCCGGAATGCTCTGCTCGGGCTATCAGGTTTTCGCCGAGCGCCCGGCGAGCTTCCGGCTCCTGAACGAGACGCGGCTCCGCGCGCTTTCGGCCATTCCGTTTCTCTTGTTCGCAGCGCCCTTCATCATCGTGCGCAACGCGGTTCGCGGCCGTCACCACGAAGACCGCAATATCGGCTTCGTTGCCATCGGGACCACGATTGCCGGCTTTTGGAGTCTGTTTGCGGGTACCGCGGCCATCGAGGCGCTGCGCTTTGCCGCCGCACTGAGCAGCTAGTGATCCGCCGCTAAAGTAATACGGACCTGCGAACCACCACACTGGTCTCGCGCTTTCTGCCTGTCTGTGGCATTGCTTTTCCTCATCCTTCGAGACGCGATGCTGCGCATCGCTCCTCAGGATGAGGTTTGTTATTTTGATCCTCACCCCGAGGAGTGCGCCGAAGGCGCGCGTCTCGAAGGGTGAGCGGAGAGTTTGCAATGCCCCTCTATGAATTCGAAGGTATCCGGCCGGAAGTCCCCGCTGCGGATCAATTCTGGGTCGCGCCCGATGCGACGGTGGTCGGCAAGGTGCGGCTCGCCGAGAATACCAGCGTCTGGTTCAACGCGGTGCTGCGCGGAGACAACGAATGGATCGAGATCGGGCATTCGTCGAACGTACAGGACGGCTGCGTGCTGCATACCGATCCGAATTTTCCGCTGAAAGTCGGCGCGGGATGCACGGTAGGGCATCGCGCGATCCTGCATGGCTGCACGGTCGGCGATAACTCGCTGATCGGCATGGGTGCAACCGTGCTGAATGGGGCGAAGATCGGAAAGAACTCGATCGTGGGCGCGAATGCGCTCGTGACCGAAGGCAAGGAATTTCCCGATGGCTCGCTGATCGTCGGCTCGCCCGCGAAAGTCGTGCGCGCACTCGACCAGAAGACGATCGATTTCCTGAAACTCGCCGCCGCGAGTTATTACAACCGCTGGCCGAAATACGCGAAGAGTTTCAAGCGCGTGGATTGACCGGCAACGTGAGCGTACGCGCTTGAATTACCGGAAGATCGAGAACAGGCCGAAATTTTCGGGGCGGCGCGGCTCGGGGGCCGCGATCTGCACCGGCGGCGGGTTGATGTAGCCTTTGGCCATTCCGGTCTTAGGGTCGCCGTAGTTCCGGTAGCCGTTGGTTTCCAGATAGATGAAGAACTTCGCCTGCCGCGGCGTCCACCACCGCGCGAGCTTGGCTTGATAGCGGCTCAGACGAATGCAGCCGAGGCTTACCGGCGCGCCGAAGGTGCCGCCGGAATCGAGGCCGCCGGCGATCTGGTGAATGCCGTTCGCGCGCTCGCCGACGTATCCTTTGTCAGGCAGGAAGTGCAGGAAGTTCGGCATCTCGATCGGGCGGCCGCCGTTTTCGAACATCGCGATATGCGGGCGGCCGCCGCCCATGCGCTCGTCGCGCTTGGCGTCGGCGGGCGTATAGCGCCGGTCCGAACTCCAGTTGCGGTTCTGGATGACGTTGATCGGCGCATAATAGTTGTTGTTCGGCCGTTGCTGCCAGCGGCTCGACGAGGTGACGAAGCGATAGACCAGCTTCGGTTTGCCGTCCTTGATCTCGCAGAAATTCAAGGTCTGCCCGACGCACCAGCCGTTATGCACGCGCGCCTTCACGACATGATCGGTTTTGAAGCGGTGGACCTGTTCGAGATAGTTGTTCAGGTCTTCGAGCTCGGTCGTCAGCGCGACGGTTTCTTCAGCGGACGCATCTTCGGAGTCGAGCAGCGATTTCGGAGTTTCTTTCGCGAGGGTTTCGATGCCGACTTTGCGCGCGAGCGCGATCTTGCGCAGGCGCGGGAATTCGGTGAGTTCATCGAGCCGCGAGATGTATTCGGTAACACCGCGGCAGTGGCCGGTTTCGTCGGCTGAATTCAGATCGGCGACGATGTAACGGTTGCGGATGTTACCGGCGAGCTTTTCGTTCTCGTTGATCGCTGCCGGGATCGAAAACGGCGCGTCCGTCTTTACGTCCTTGAGCTTTTCAAACGGAATGCGGCAGGGAGCGTCGAGGTCCTGAATTTTTCCTGCCGACATGGAATTCGTCGTGCGTTGCGCCGACGCCGGCATGGCCGTGAGGCTTAAAGCCGCGAGCCCCAAAAGGAGCGTTACGCTGCGCATGCGATCCCCCGCAAGCCCGAGAAGGAACCCGAATCCCATTGGAACTCTGGGCGCTGCCCTCCACCTTGGCAAGGCATTGCCGGACGCGATCCGTTCACATTCACGTTGATCGCTGCACCTCATTTTCGCAACCCCGTTGAAAAAGGGGTGAGGCCGGCTTCGGGGGACGAAGCCGGCCTCCGCAGGACCGGTCAGGGGACGGGGAGGGGTGGGGACGTGACCGGGTCTTGCGTTTCCTTGTGTTCGTTAGCGGGCCGCGACGAACGGCGTCGGACGATCGTCGCCGAGCGAAACCCAGAGGTTGGGGTCATGCTGCGCCTGCCGCTTGATGTAGCGGTAGCCGGTCTCGGCCCAGGGCAGGACTTCCTCGACCTGGTTGTCGAGAATGAATTCGCCTTTGTCGGTGCGAACCGTCAGCACCGAATGGCCTTCGCCTTTCTTGTCGCGCACCACAGTGATGAGGAGTGCGGAACGCGGCCAGCCGAGCTGCATCAGCATGCGGCGCTTCAAGAGCACGTAGTCTTCGCAATCGCCGTAGCCGTCTTCCGGGTAGGTCCACTTCTCGACCACGCCGTAATGCTCGAGATCGGTCAGCGGCTTGATGCGATCGTTCACGAAACGATTGATGCGCTCAAGCTCGCGCTTGGCAGCCGCGGTGTACTGCACGTCGCGCGGGGTCATGCGCTGCGTGTTGCATTCCCACGGACGCGCTTCGCAGAACTGCACCCAGCCGATCGGCGGGCGCGTGTTGTCGCCGACGGCGACATACAGCATTCTCTTTTGCGCGTGTGCTCCCGTTACTCCGCTACACGCAATCGCGGCAAATGCGGTCAAGATAACCGCGATACGTGCGCCGTATCCTTTGTACGCAACCATAAAACGCCCCAACCCTTGTTTTTCTTGTTGAGGCGATCATGGCAGAGACGTTTTGAGACTCGTCTAACTTGCGTCGCAAAAGTCGCGGTGTTCTTTCATAAAAACTGGAGCAAGTTTTCGAAGCGTTTGAATCGTATTTGTCTAAAATTGTAATCATCCGCACGCGCCAAAAAAAGAAGAACCGGCTTGGAGAAGAGTTGGCGCAAAGAAAAAAGCCGCCCGGCGAGGGCGGCTTTTTGGTGTTCGGTTTTTTAGCGGATCAGAAATCGTCCATGCCGATATTCTGCTCGAGCGTGTCGACGGTCTGGATGCGCGCGAATTCAATGGCGAAGCCGGATTCCAGATGACGGACGACGCGGCCGGGCGTGCGGCCGAGCGTGACGGGCGTGCCGATCGGCGGCTTGTCGCGCGATTGAACGGCAGCGCCCGAAAGCGAGACGTCGAGCACGCGCGCAGGTATCGACTCGCCGCTGGAGAAGGTGAGCATGGAGCGCGGATTGCGCATCGTGTAGCGCTCGTGGCGGCGATCTTCCGGCAGGCCGAGCGAGTTACGGTTTGCAAACCACGTCAACTGATCGGCGAGCTTGTCGCGGCGGCGGATGGTGCCCTGAATGGTCATAGCGAAGCCGTTCTCGATCAGGCGAACGCAGAGGCCTTCGAGCCGGCCGATGTGATCGATATAGGCGACGACCTGCTCGCCGGTGCGCGGTTGCGCTGGTGCAATCAACGCGACGCCGCCGGGCGACATGTTGAGCGTGCGGCAGGTGAATTCGCGCCGGTCCGCGAGCATATAGCGACCCGTCAGATCGATCTTTACGCGCTGGCTGCGGCGGCGCTCCTGATTGCGTGGAAGCGTTACCGCTCGATTCAATTGACGCATGTTAAACCGGTCTTTGCGCGAGAAATTCGCGAAAACCCTACGGGATCGTTGGTTAACGAGCCGTGTCGATTTGTGGCCGGCTGGTGGCTTGGTTAACTGAGGCCGCCTTGCACCAGGCGCAGTCTGGCGGCGCCCGGCCGCCGCAGGCCGGTGAAGCCGCCGCTCTGGTCCTCGCCTGGGCGGATCACCATGCGGAGCGTTCTGATCCGCAGCCGTGCAAGCGGCGTGGTGCCGGTCCAATATGGGACATCGAGCGGGACGATGGCGCCGAGCATCCGCGCATGCGTTTTTCCACGATGGCGCAGCGGAAGCAGAATCATCTCCAGATCCAGCGAGCGGTCGTCGTCGGTCTCCCCGATCAGTCCAGACACCGCGGGGATCTGGCCGTCGGCGACGCCTTCGAGCAGGCCGAACAAGGTCGGCCGGTCGTCGGCCGCGAAGAATGCACCGAAGGAGCGGCCGCGCATCTCATGGCCGATCAGCGCACAAAGCCGCGTTCCAGCGAGGCGAACGGCGTAGCGCGGGTTTTCCGTATTTTCGAGCAGGAAGACGTCGCCAAGCAGACGGCCGATCTGGCTCGGTTCGATTTCTGCGCGCTCGGGGGCAGCCCGGCCCGCACGCAGCCGGTCCCAATAGGCGTGCAGCGCCCGTGCTGACGGATGTCTCATATTTCCTCGGTCCCCTTGGTCGAATCCGTCCGTTGCAAGTTGGGACGGTGCCACGCCAAAGGAGCAGGGGCTGTGCCGAACGCGGGTCCGTTCACAGGGCCCGGCAAGTAGGGTTAACGAGAGCTTTCGCTTTCGTGTCCGAGTGGAGCGGCTATGGTGGTTTTCGGCTCAAGGCTCTCTCACATTCGCGGGCCGGCCGCCGGACTTCGGACCATCGAGGCAAGGCGGTCAACAAAGCGGACCCGCGCGAACTTTTATCGATCTGGGGATGTGACCCGGCCCGCGAAAGGGGATTTCGCGGGCCATTTTTTTGTCCCGGCCTGCGAAAACGGGGAACCTTGCCCGCTTTGCCGCCGCCCGTTAATGGAAGGCCGGTGAATTACGCCAACTTTCCTTTCGAAGCGCGGCGGCAGCCTGCGCTGAACCTTCCCCCAGTCATCATTGCGTTGTCCGCAATTCTGATTGCGGTGCATGTGCTCAGGCAATTCCTGTCGCAGGAAGCCGACCTGAAAGTGCTGCTTTGGACGGCGTTCCTGCCGGCGCGCTACAGCCATGTCCCGGTATTGAACGGCCTGCTTCCGGGCGGGCTGCCGGCCGACGTCTGGACCTTCGTCACCTATGCCTTCCTGCATGGCGACGCGATCCATCTGGCCGTCAATCTGATCTGGTTCCTCGCTTTCGGCAGCGCAGTCGCCTGGCGGTTCGGGGCGCTCCGGTTTCTGGCGTTCGGCGCGGTCACGGCGGCGGCAGGATCAGCCGTGCATCTCGCCTGTCACTACGGCGACATAGCGCCGCTGGTCGGCGCCTCGGCGGCGATTTCCGGCGCGATGGCGGCAGCGGTGCGTTTCGCTTTCGAAGCGGGTGGGCCGCTCGGTCCCTGGCGAAATTCCGGGCCGGAGGCGTTCCGCGTACCCGCGTCGCCGCTGTTGAAGTCGTTGCGTAATCGTCAGGTCCTCGTATTTCTCGGGGTGTGGTTCCTGATGAACCTTCTCCTCGCCTTCACGAACTGGATGACGCCGTTCGCCGAAGGCACGGTCGCGTGGCAGGCACATATCGGCGGCTTCGTCGCCGGCCTGCTTCTGTTTCCCGTGTTCGACCCGATCCGGCGCCCGACGCTGCACTGACGCTATTGGCGTTGCACTGCGACTTGCGGCGCAACCAAAATCATCCAATCATGGTTGGTCTGTCGGTTCCGCTCACCGGAGGATTCGATGACCGTTCGCAAGATTCTGAACCTGAAAGGCTCCGACGTCGTCACCATCGCGCCGGAGCAAAAGCTGCATGACGCGATCGCGATGCTTGCGAAGTATCGGATCGGCGCATTGATCGTGACCGGAAAGAACGGCGAAGTCGCCGGCGTCTTGTCGGAGCGCGATATCGTTCATCTGCTTTCGAACAAGGATAGCAATCGCTTCGACAACACCGTCGCATCAGCGATGACGTCCGCAGTGAAAAGCTGCAAGCCCGACGACACCATCCAGCATATCATGCAGGTGATGACGGCAGGGCGCTTCCGCCATATGCCGGTCGTCGAGAACGGCATGCTGACCGGCGTGATCTCCATCGGCGATGTGGTGAAGCTGCGGCTCGAAGAGATGGAGCAGGAAAGCGAACACCTCAAGCAGTATATCGCGACGGCTTGATGCTATTCGTCATGCTTGGCCTGCGCCGTTGCATGTTGCCGATGCCGGGCAAATCCGGCACATCTTCCTTTAGCTTTTAGTACGTCAAAGACGCCGGTTCCGGCATGGTGGATACGGCCGCCCTGATTTGCTTGGGGCGGCCGATCTGTTGCCGGGTTTCGAGTTTTTGCGAAAGCGCGCCGGGGAGCTTCGATGGACGGGCAAATGCTAACAGTCGCTGCGCTGATCGCCGTGACGATCGGCCTATGGGCGACGGGCAAACTGCCTGAATACCTGACGGCGCTCATGTTCTTTGCCGCCGCCATGGTTCTGGCGGTCGCGCCTGCCTCGGTGATCTTCTCCGGTTTCGCATCCGCCGCTTTCTGGCTCGTGATCAGCGGTTATGTGATCGGCGTTGCGATCGCCAAGACCGGGTTGGCGGCGAGGGCTGCACGGCTGCTTACTTCCCGGTTCGCCAACTCCTATCCGCGCATGGTGTTCGGCACGGTCGGCCTGACCTATGCGTTCGCCTTCGTGATGCCGTCGAACATGGGACGCATCGCGTTGCTGATGCCGATCATTCTCGCGCTGGCCGAGCGGGTCGGCTTCGGTGAAGGCCGCGCGGGCCGTAACGGACTGGCGCTTGCGGTCGCGTTCGCCGCCTTTCAGCTCTCCGCCTCGGTCCTGCCTGCGAACGTGCCGAACCTGGTCATGGCCGGCGCGATCGAAACCACTTACGGCCTGCATCTGTCCTACGTTCCTTATCTTCTGTTGCATGCGCCGGTTCTCGGCATTCTCAAGGGTATTGCCCTGTCTGCGTGCATCCTGGTGTTGTTCCGGGATCGACCGGAAGCCTCCGGCGAGATTGAGCCGGCGACGCCGTTCACGCCCGCTGAAAAGCGGCTGGCGTTTCTGCTGATCGTTACGCTCGGCTTCTGGCTCACCGATTCCCTGCATGGCATCGCGCCGGCATGGGTCGGGTTGACGGCGGCATGCCTGTGCCTGCTGCCAAAAGTCGGCTTCGTCACCGGCGAGGAGTTCGGCAAAGAGGTCAATCACCGCAACGCCTTTTATGTCGCCGCGATCCTCGGTCTTGCGGCCTTGGCCGGCCACAGCGGACTTGGCACGGCCATCGGAAACGCAATGCTGAAGGTCGCGCCGCTCGACCCCTCCGCACCGTTCACCAGCTTCGCGTCGATTGCCGGCATTGCGATGCTGCTTAACTTCGCCGTGACGTCCAATGGCGTTGCGGCGCTGTTCACGCCACTCGCGGAATCTTTTGCCAAGGCGTCGGGCCTGCCGTTGCTTACGGTACTGATGATTCAGGTGATCAGCTTCGCAACGCCCGTGTTGCCCTATCAGGCGCCTCCGATCGTCGTGGCGATGGGAATGGGGAAAATTCCTTTCGCGGCAGTGTTGCGCTTGAGCCTGCTTCTCGCTGCGATCACCTTCCTGATCCTGTTGCCGCTCAACTATGGTTGGTTCGCCATTCTCGGCTGGCTATGACTCTGCGGCGAATTATGCGCTGAGCGAGGCGATGGCTTCGGCAATGCCCGCAAGTGCGCGCTCGGCGGCTTCTTCGCCGGCGCGGATCGATTCTTCCGCGCGATAAAATTCGAACAGTCCGACGTGATTGAGCTTCGGCGCGATCATCACGTCCGGCGGATCGCCGGCGAGGCGAGAGCGCGAGATGCGATCCTGGGTGATGTTGAACGCATCCATCATCACCGCGGAGATGCCGCGCGGTCCGTCTTCCGGCGTCGGCATGCGCTGGCGCGGCAGGCCGAACACGTTGCCGAACAGGCGGCGGGGTTTCGCGGCCGGTTCCGGCGACAACTCTTCCTCTTCCGCCGCAGCGCTCGTGTCCTGGATCACGGTGCCTTTGCCGAACACGTCGGCGTGCAGGTTGACGGCGATCACGACGCGCGCGCCGAGTGCACGCGCGGCCGATACCGGAATCGGATTGACCAGCGCGCCGTCGACCAGCCAGCGCTCACCGATCAGCACCGGCTCGAAGATGCCGGGCAGGGCGTAGGACGCGCGCACCGCATCGACCAGCTTGCCGTTGGTGACCCAGATTTCGTGCCCGGTGTTGACC
>CAUJKG010000186.1 GCA_963205465.1 Pseudomonadota bacterium
GATGCCGAGCACGCCCTGATACGGGTTGTTATAGGACTGCCCCGGACCGAACACACTGAACATGCGCAGCGACGTCACTGAGAAGTCGAAGCCGAGGTCCGGACGCTCGGCGGTCGAGTGCACGTAGCGCTCGGCGGCGAATTTGGTGATGCCGTAATAAGAGTCCGGCACGCACGGCTCGCTCTCCGGCGTCGGTACAACTTTGCAGTCGCCATAGAGCGTCATCGAGCTTGCATAGAGCAGACGTGGCACCTTGTGCTTCACGCAGAGCTTCAGCATCTGCACGGTGCCTTCGGTGTTCGTGCGCAGATCCGCGACCGGATCGGAGAAAGCCTTGATGATCGAGACCTGACCCGCGATATGACAGACGGCATCGATGCCAGCGGCAAAGATCGGCTCGACTTCCTCGGGGCGGGTTACGTCTCCGCGTGTGTATTTCGCGGCAGGAGGAACCAGCGAAGGATCGCCATTCGACTCGTTGTCGACGACGAAAACCTCATGCCCGTCGGCAAGCAACCGCTTCGTCAGATGGATGCCGATGAAGCCGGCGCCGCCCGTGACCAAAACTTTCATGCGTCCGCCTCCAGCGGCCTTATATTTCTTTTAAAACTAGAACGCGTCGCGGTTGCGTTCGACCCATTCGATAAGTTTGCCGACGCCCTGCTTGGCGTCGATCGACGGCTTCCAGCCCAGCGTCTGGTCGAGCTTGCGCACGTCGCTGACATAGACCTCCTGATCGCCCGGCCGCCACTTGTCGAACTTCAGCGGAATTTTCCGCTTGTAGTGCTTTTCCAGCATGTCGATCAGTTCCAGCAGCGAAAGCGTCTGCTCGGTGCCGCCGCCGATATTGAACGCCTGCCCGCGGATGTCGTCCGGCGAGCGGATCGCAGCTTCGTAGGCGCGCACGAGATCGTCGACATGCAGCACGTCGCGCACTTGCTTGCCGTCGCCGTAGATCGTGATGTTCTTCTCAAGCAGCGTGGCGATTGCGAACCAGGCAACCCAACCCTGATCCTCGACGCCGAACTGCCGCGGACCGTAAATGCAGGACTGGCGAAAGGACGCTGCGGGGATTCCGTAGATACGCGCGAAGTCGAGCACATACTGATCCGCAGCACCCTTCGAGCAGCCATAAGGCGACAGGAAATCGAGCGGCTCGCTCTCAGGAATTCCCTGCGGGCGGTTCGTATAAGCGTAGCGGCTGCCGCGCAGTTCGGAAGTCGCGCCAGTGATCTTGCCGTACACTTTGTTGGTCGAGGCGAAGAGGAATGCGGCGTCCGGCCGGAAACGCCGGACGGCGTCGAGGAGATTGAACGTGCCGAGCGCATTGACCTCGAAGTCCGCGCGCGGATCTGTCACCGAGGTGGTGACAGCAACCTGCGCGGCCAGATGAATCACGGCGTCAGGCTTGGTCTCGGTAACCACCTTGTTGACGGACGCGGTATCGCGCACGTCCACCTTGGCGAAGGCGAATTCGGTCTCGCCCCGCAGCCATTCGAGATTGCTCTCGGTGCCCACGCGCGAAAGGTTGTCGAGCACGGTCACCTGCCAGTTCCGCTGGCCGAAATAGCGCGCCGCGTTGCAGCCGACGAAGCCAGCGCCCCCGGTGATCAGAACGTGCTTGGTGCTCATGAAGCCTTCCGTTGAGTTGGGGTGCAGGTATATGCGAAATAGCTGAATGGCCGATAGCGAATATATTCGCCGTTTGCGAACGGCATATCTCGACCTGATGCGGGACAGCCTGACCGGGCGCCTGAACGAAGACCCGCCTTTGGCGTCGTCAAACGCGGGCGAATACAAGGCCGGCTATCGCGAGCAAGGGTGGGACTGGCCATCAAAAGCCCCTTCCATGATCGGCACGCTGCGCATGCAGAACGTGCGTAGCGAGTGTGAGCGCGTGATCGCCGAAAACGTCCCGGGCGATTTCGTCGAAACAGGCGTCTGGCGCGGGGGTGCCGCGATCATGATGCGCGCCGTGCTTGCCGCCTATGGCGTCACGGACCGCCGCGTCTTCGCCGCCGACTCGTTCGCGGGCTTCCCTGCGCAGTCCGAGGCCGACAGCAATTTCACCGTGGGTGGCGTCCCTGATTTCGCGGTCTCGCTCGACGAGGTGAAAGCCTACTTTGCGCGCTATGGTCTCCTCGACGAGCAGGTCGTTTTCCTCAAAGGACTGTTTGGCGACACCCTGCCCGGGGCGCCCATCGAGCGGATTGCAGTGCTTCGCCTCGACGGCGACCTTTATGAAAGCACGCGCGATGGGCTTGTGCTCTATTCGAAGCTCTCGCCCGGCGGCGCGCTGATCGCCGACGATTACTTTCTCTTCGACGGGCAGCGCCGAGCGATAGACGAATTCAGGGATGCGCGAGGCATCGCTGACCCGATCATGCGGATCGATCATTTTGGCGGCTACTGGATCAAGCGTTAGACCGGAGAAACCGGCACCTTGTTTGCGGAGAGTGCCGCCTCGAAATACGCGATGGTCCGTTGCAGACCCTGCTTCAGCGGCGTTACCGGATGCCAGTCGAGTTGTTCGTTCGCGCGGCTGATGTCGGGGCGGCGCTGCCGCGGATCGTCTACCGGCACCGGGTGGAATGCGAGCTTCGAAGACGATCCCGTCATCGAAATCACGATATCGGCGAGTTCGCGCACCGTGATCTCGTGCGGGTTGCCCAGATTGAGCGGACCCGTCACGGAGTCCGGCGAGTCCATGAATTTCACCAGACCCGTTACGAGGTCATCGACGTAGCAAAACGAACGCGTGCGGCTGCCGTCGCCATAGATGGTGATGTCGCGGTTCTGCAGCGCCTGCACGATGAAATTGGAAACGACGCGCCCGTCGTTCGGGTGCATGCGCGGACCATAGGTGTTGAAGATGCGAACGACCTTCGTGCTGAGTTTGTGCTGTCTGCGATAGTCGAAGAACAGGGTTTCCGCGACCCGTTTGCCTTCGTCGTAGCAGGCGCGCGGGCCGATGGGATTTACGTTGCCCCAGTATTCCTCGACCTGCGGATGGATTTCCGGGTCCCCGTAGATCTCCGAGGTGGATGCCTGCAGCACCGGCGCGCGCAGCCGCTTCGCGAGCCCGAGTACGTTCAGCGCGCCGAGCATACTGGTCTTGGCCGTCTTTATCGGATCGTGCTGGTAATGCACCGGAGAAGCCGGGCACGCCAGATTGTAAATCTGGTCTGCTTCGACATAAACCGGATTGCAGATATCGTGGCGGATGATCTCGAACTCGGCGTAGTCATTCAGATGCGCGACGTTCTGGCGATCGCCGGTGAAGAAATTGTCGAGGCACAATACGGTGTCCCCGCGCTTCAGCAGAAGCTCGCAGAGATGAGAACCGATAAAGCCAGCACCTCCCGTTACCAGAACGCGCCGCTTCTTTAGATGAGCCGCCGGCTCTTTCATCGTTATTACCCTTGTAAAGCCTTCCGGCCGCGTTCCTTTGGCAAATGCTACGGCCGCTTTGACGCCCGTGATGCGCCTTCCGAACTGAATGCGGTGTGAATTTCGAGTGCTCCGGGCGCGTGTTTGCGCAGGTCCGCAACACATTTCAGTGATCGCTTACGCGCAGCCCGAGCCGTCAAAGGATCACGCTCGCCCCATACTACTACCTGGCTAAACCCCTTTAGCCGCACTCATTATGAGCGAAATCCCGAATTTGGATAGAGTGTTTGATGATCGGCGTTGTATACGCCAGTTCCGTCCGGCCCCGGGTTTTCAGGATGGAACGAGGCCGAAAGGATCATCGCTAAGTCGAAAAGCGATCACTGCCGCGGAGAATATTCCGCTTCGACGGCTGGGGATCCCATATCGAGCGTGACGGGTGGCGGGCGAAGCCTGTCCGGTTTACCGAAAAGCTGCTTTTTTCGGTTCCGCCGACCAATTCATTGATTTTTCGATTGAATTGGTGAGCCCGGATGGGATCGAACCATCGACACCCTGATTAAAAGTCAGGTGCTCTACCACTGAGCTACGGGCCCGCCGGGCGGGACTGGTACGGACCGAGGCCACGCACGTCAAGGCGCGGAGCCGCCGTTCTACGAAATGACCGTCTGTGGCAACAGAAAAGGCCCGTCCGGGACGCCACGGACGCGCGCCGCGACCCCATAAAGCGCCTGAATAAGACCATCGGTCACGACTTCCACCGGCGGACCCGACGCGATAACGCGCCCATCCCGCATGGCCACGATTTCGTCGGCCGCCATCGCAGCAAGGTTGATGTCGTGCAGGATCGCGAGCACCCCGCCGCCCGCGTCGGCATGCTGACGCGCGATTCGCAGCGTCGCGAGCTGGTGCGGTAGATCCAGCGCGGAGGTCGGCTCGTCGAGCAGAAGATAGCCCTTCCCCCCGTTCGCCCAGAGCTGCACCAGCACGCGCGCGAGCTGCACGCGCTGCCGTTCGCCGCCCGAAAGCGTTTCGTAAACCCGCTCGCTGAAATGCAGCAGATCGACGGCCTTGAGCGCACGCGCGATCAGCTTGCCGCCTTCGGCACGGGAAAAGTATTGCGGCAATCCGAGGGCGACGATCTCGCGCGAGAGAAACGGAAACGCCACGACGACGGATTGCGGAAGCACTGCGCGCTTCCTGGCGAGCGAAACGGCATCCCAACTTTGCAGGTCGGTCCCATCAAGCATGACCGAACCGGCGAAGCCGGCGCGCTGCTCGCCGGCCAGCACCTTGAGCAAGGTCGACTTGCCCGCGCCGTTAGGCCCGACAATCGCAACGACTTTACCCGGCGCGACTTCTACCGAAGCGGAATCGAGAATGGCCTTCGATCCGATAAAAAAAGAAATGTCCCGCGCGGCATACATCGTCATGCTCCCAGCGAAGCGCGATGACGGCGCAACAGCCACAGGAAGAACGGTGCGCCGACGAGCGCGGTCACGACGCCGAGTGGCAACTCGGCGGGTGCCGCCACTACGCGTGCGAAAATATCGGACCCGGTCAGCAAACCTGCACCCAGAAGTGCGCTGCCGATCATGAGCGTCCGGTGCGCCGGTCCCGCGCTCAGCCGCAAGAGATGCGGCACGACGAGGCCGACAAAGCCGATGATGCCGCTTACCGCGACCGCCGCACCCACACCGGCCGCAACGACCACGATCGCGACACGCTTCAGCCGCTCGACATTGACACCGATATGAAATGCCTCGGCTTCGCCGAGTGCGAGCGCATCCAGTCCGCGTGCAAGCCACATCGATCCCGCGATCAACACGAGCACGAACGGAAGCAGGATGCCCACGCGCGGCCAGGTCGCTCCACCGAGGCTTCCCAAAGACCAGAAGGTGAATTCGCGCAGCTGTTGATCGCTCGCGACAAAAATAATCAGGCCGGTCGCAGCCCCCGTCAGCGAACCCAGCGCGATGCCTGCGAA
>CAUJKG010000187.1 GCA_963205465.1 Pseudomonadota bacterium
TTCTTCTGCTGAAAAAGCGAAGCCGTTTTCCTCGCGGATCGGGATCGGAATCGGATTGGCCCCGGTGAACTCGATCATCGAGCGATAGATCGGAAAGCCGGGGTCCGGATAGAGAATGTCGGCGCCGGGTTCGCCGAACATCAGGATCGCGGCGAACATGGTGATCTTGCCGCCCGGAACGACCGTGATGAGGCCGGGAGATACCTCCAGGTGGAAACGCTTGTGCAGATCGGCGGCGATGGCTTCGCGCAAGGGGGCGATGCCGGTTGCGGGCGTATAGCCGTGATGGCCGTCGCGCAGCGCCTTGATTGCGGCTTCCACGATATGCGGCGGGGTCGGGAAATCCGGCTGGCCGATGCCGAGGCTGACGATGTCGCGGCCTTGCGCCGCGAGGTCGGCGGCGCGGGCCAGCACGGCAAAGGCGTTTTCTTCTCCAATGCGGCTGAAGCCCGCGATGGTCTGCAACATGGCGCGTTTCCTGTTTTCTGCAGGCTGAATTGAACCTATTTTCTCCGTGTTTTCAAATGGCTACGGCGGACCAGCCGGAGCAGCCATTGCCGGACGCCCCGCCGCCATGCGAAATTCCCGCCATTATGGGCATATGGTTGGAACTGGCGGTCGTTGTGGGTCTCGTCGTCCTCAACGGCCTTTTTGCTATGGCGGAAATGGCGATCGTTTCGTCCCGCCGGCTGCGCTTGCAGCAGATGGCCGAAGCCGGCAGCAAGGGCGCTGGCCGCGCGCTCGCGCTTGCCGAAAATCCGAGCCGTTTTCTCTCCGGCGTGCAGGTCGGCATCACGCTGATCGGCATTCTCTCCGGCGCTTTCGGCGGTGCGACGCTCGGCGTGCGTTTCGGTGAATTTCTCACCGGCCTCGGGCTGTTCGGCCAATATGCCAATGAGATCGCATTCGGTTCGGTGGTGGTCGCAATCACTTTCGTCTCGATCGTGCTCGGCGAACTCGTACCGAAGCGGACAGCTCTGAGCAGTCCGGAAGCGATCGCCTCTCTGCTTGCGCGGCCGCTCCAGATCGTGGTGCTGATCGCGCGGCCGATGGTGTGGCTCCTGGAGATGACGACGGCGGCCGTGCTCGCACTACTCCGCGTCAAGACCGACAAGCCCGAAGGTGTCACTGAAGAGGAAGTCAAGCTTGCGATCGCGGAAGGTACCGAGTCCGGCGTGATCGACGAAGTCGAAGAAGAGATGATCCATGGCGTGCTCGAACTGGCCGACCGTTCGGTCGAAGCGGTGCTGACGCCGCGTACGGACGTTTACTGGATCGATCTCGACGACGAGCCTGCCAAGATCGCACGGGAGATCGCCGATTGTCCTTATTCGCGTATCGTGGTCGCGCGGGGAGGCGATATCGGCCGTCCGATCGGAATCGTGCAGAAGAAAGATCTCTTGAACAATCTTCTCGCCGGGATGCCGCTGGATATCGAGCGCAATATCATCCAGCCGCTGTTCGTGCCGGAGACGCTGCCAGTGCTGCGGCTCCTGGAAATGTTCAGGACCGCGAACGTGCATATCGCGCTGGTGGTCGACGAGTATGGCGACTTCACCGGCGTTGCTACCTTGCACGATGTGCTCGAAGGGATCGCGGGCGACATCGACCGGGATCATGAGGGCGAAGCGAAGGAGATCATCAAGCGCGCGGACGGCTCGTGGCTCGTGGACGGCCGTGCTTCGATTGAGAATCTTCGCGAAGAACTCGGGATCGAGGAAACTTCCGACGAATATCATACCGCGGCGGGGCTGGCGCTCGAGAAGCTCGCGCGGATTCCGGTCGAAGGCGATCACTTCATCGTCGGTGACTGGCGCGTCGAAATCATCGACATGGACAGTAAACGCATCGACAAACTGCTTTTCATTCCGCTGGAGCCCGCAAAAGCAGCCGAATAAAAAAATCAAAGCGAGGAAACGATGACGACAAACGGAGCGAAGCCCGCCCGCCGCCTGCGCTCGCAGGCCTGGTTCGATGATCCGACCAACCCCGACGTCACCTCCGGCTATCTGGAGCGTTACCTGAATTTCGGCTTTACGCGGGAAGAGCTGCAGTCCGGCAAGCCGATCATCGGCATCGCGCAGACGGGCTCGGATCTCTCGCCCTGCAACCGGCATCATCTCGAACTTGCGCATCGCGTCCGCGAAGGCATTCGTTCGGCGGGCGGCATCTGCTTCGAGTTTCCCGTGCATCCGATTCAGGAAACCGGCAAACGTCCGACCGCGGCACTCGATCGCAATCTCGCTTATCTCGGGCTGGTCGAAGTGCTCTACGGCTATCCGCTCGATGGTGTCGTGCTCACGACCGGATGCGACAAGACCACGCCCGCCTGCATCATGGCGGCGGCGACGGTGAACATTCCGGCAATCGTGCTTTCCGGTGGGCCGATGCTGAACGGCTGGTATAAAGGCGAGCGCACCGGCTCCGGCACGATCAAATGGAAGGCGCGCGAACTCTACGCCACCAAGGAGATCGACTACGAAGGCTATATGGAACTGGTCGCTTCATCGGCGCCGTCTCCGGGACATTGCAATACCATGGGCACGGCTTCGACCATGAACGGACTTGCCGAAGCGCTCGGCATGTCGCTGCCCGGCTGTGCCGCGATCCCGGCGCCCTATCGCGAGCGCGGCCAGATCGCTTACGAAACCGGCAAGCGTATTGTGGAGATGGTGGAAGAGAATCTGCGTCCCTCCGACGTTCTCACGCGCGAGGCCTTTGAAAACGCAATCGTCGTCAACTCGGCGATCGGCGGTTCGACCAATGCGCCGGTGCATCTCAATGCCATCGCACGGCATATCGGTGTGAAGCTCGACGTCGACGATTGGCAGAAACACGGACACAAGATTCCGCTCCTCGTGAACATGATGCCTGCCGGAGAATATCTCGGCGAGGAGTTTCATCGCGCGGGCGGCATCCCCGCGGTCGTCAACGAATTGATGAAGCAGAACAAGATTCATGAAGGCGCGCTCACGGTGAACGGCAAGTCCATCGGCGAAAATTGCCGGAGCCGTGAGGTGGTGGATCGCAACGTCATTTGGTCTTACGATAAGCCCATGCGCCGCGACGCCGGCTTCATCGTGATGAAAGGCAATCTGTTCGACAGCGCGATCATGAAAACGTCCGTGATCTCGAAGGAATTCCGGGATCGCTATCTTTCGAATCCCAAGGACCCGGATGCCTTCGAGGGACGCGCGATCGTGTTCGACGGGCCGGAAGATTATCACGCGCGCATCGACGATCCTGCGCTTGCGATCGACGAGTCCTGCATGTTGTTCATGCGGGGCGCCGGTCCGATCGGTTATCCGGGGGCGGCGGAGGTCGTGAACATGACGGCGCCTACAGCGCTCCTCAACCGCGGGGTGAAATCGTTGCCCTGTATTGGTGACGGCCGGCAGTCCGGCACTTCCGGTTCGCCGTCGATCCTCAATGCCTCGCCGGAAGCGGCCGCCGGTGGCGGGCTCGCCATTCTGCAAACCGGAGATCGCGTCCGTATCGATTTGAGGAAGGGTGAAGCCAATATTCTGGTCGATGCGCAGGAACTGGCGGCGCGCCGCGCGAAGCTCAAGGCCGATGGCGGTTACAAGTTTCCGCCGAGCCAGACTCCGTGGCAGGAAATCCAGCGGCAGATGGTGGATCAGCTTTCCGAGGGTATGGTGCTGAAACCGGCGATCAAGTTTCAGAACGTCGCCGAGACCTTCGGTATTCCGCGGGAGAATCACTGATGCCGACCGTTGCCGAAAAGCGCGCAACCTTTCGCGAGTTGCACCGGAGCGGCTGCTTCGTCATTCCCAATCCCTGGGATGTGCCGAGCGCGCGCTGGCTGCAAGCGATGGGCTTCAAGGCGCTGGCCTCCACCAGTGCGGGCTTTGCGTGGTCACAATGCCTGCCGGACAACGCCGTGCCGCGCGAGATGGCGCTTGATCATCTGCGCGAGCTGGTCGCCAACACCGACCTGCCGGTCAATGCCGATTTCGAGGGCGGCTTCGCGCATGAGCCTGCCGGTGTCGCGGAAAGCGTGGCGCTGGCTTGTGATACCGGGGTCGCGGGCCTCTCGATCGAGGATAAACGCGAGAAGGATAATCTTTATTCGCTGGAAGAAGGTGCGGCCCGCATTGCCGCCGCGCGTGCAGCCATCGACAAGAAAGGCGGCGACGTCTTGCTGGTCGGGCGCACGGAGAATTTTATCGTGGGCCGTCCCGATCTCGATGACACGATCGCGCGGCTGAAAGCCTATGCCGCCGCGGGTGCAGACTGCCTCTATGCGCCGGGCATCAACAAGCCGGAACAGATCAAGGCGATCGTACAGGCGGTTGCCCCGAAGCCGGTGAACTTGCTGATCGGAACGCCGATGGGGTTGACGGTCAAGGATGCGGAAGCGCTTGGCGTGCGCCGCATCAGCATCGGCGGTTCGCTGGCGCGTGCTGCCTGGGGTGGCTTCCTCCGCGCGGCAAAAATGATCGCTGAGGAAGGCCGCTTCGATGCTTTCGCCGACGCGGCTCCGGGTATGGAACTCAACAAGTTCTTCCATAAAGACGCCAAAGCGCGGAGTGAGGCGTGATGCAGCCCGTGGGCGGGCCGGTCGATGCGACGCCTGCGTTGAAGCCGGACGGCGTCTTGTTGCGCGGGCGTTTTGGCGTGGTTGAGAAATTCGATCCGGAGAAGCATGCTGCGTCGCTCTGGGATGCGATTGAAGGCGATGACGAGCTCTGGACCTATATGTGGCAAGGGCCCTTCGCCAGACGCGAGGATTTCGCCGTGTTTGCTGAATTGCTCGGCAGGCGCGAAGATCCGTTTGCCTATGCGATCGTCGATCGATCCAGCAACGTGCTCGGGGTTGCGACGCTCATGGAAATCCGTCCTGCGAACCGCGTCATCGAGGTCGGCGGAATTTTTTATTCCAAGGCGCTGCGGCACACCCCGCTTGCGACCGAGGCGCAGTATCTCCTGATGCGCTATGCGTTCGAGGAGCTGCGCTATCGCCGCTACGAGTGGAAATGCGACAGCCTGAACGCGCCGTCGCGCCGCGCCGCGGAGCGCTTCGGTTTCACGTTCGAAGGTGTTTTCCGCCAGCACATGATCGTCAAGAACCGCAATCGCGACACCGCATGGTTCTCGATCACGGACACGGAATGGCCGCGCGTGAAGCAGGCGTTCGAGCGCTGGCTCGCGCCTGAAAATTTTGATGCGGAAGGCCGGCAGAAGCAGAAGCTCCACGCGCGTCGCACATAAATCGCACGATTTGCCTTGTTCGGTCTCTCGTGCAGGATAGCCGGCCCATGCAAGACGGTGAAATCTTATGAATAGTGATCTCCACGTTCTGGTCACGGGTGCCGCCGGCATGATCGGCCAGAAACTGATTGCGCGCCTCATGCGCGAGCCACGTTTGGGCGGCAAGCCGATCGCGCGCATGACTTTGGTCGATATCGCCGATCCGGTGGCGCCGAAGGGCGCGCCGTTCAAAATTCAAACGCGGGCAGGGGATCTGTCGCTGCCGGGCGAGGCCTCGGCCGCCGTCGCCGACAGCCCGCAATATGTCTTTCATCTTGCCGGTGTCGTATCCGGCGAGGCGGAAACGGATTTCGACAAAGGCTATCGCGTGAACATCGACGGCACGCGCTTTCTCTTCGAAGCGATCCGCCAGCGCGGACACAAGCCGCGTGTGGTCTTCACGAGTTCGGCGGCAGTCTATGGCGGACCGTTCGACGGTCCGGTGACGGACGATTTTCATCTGACGCCGCATAGTTCTTATGGGGTCGCGAAAGCGATCGGTGAGCAGTTGCTCGCAGACTACACGCGACGCGGCTTCTTCGATGGCGTCGGTATACGCCTGCCGGCCATCACCGTCCGGCCCGGAAAGCCGAACAAGGCGGCATCCGGGTTCTTCTCGAGCATCATCCGCGAGCCGCTCGCCGGCGAAATCGCCATGCTGCCGGTCGAGGAAGATACGCTGCATTCGCATGCGAGCCCGCGCGCGGCGATCGGCTATCTTCTGCATGCCGCGACGCTCGATATGGCAAAGCTCGACGGGCGCCCGAATCTGATGATGCCCGCGGTGGCCTGCACCATCGCCGGGCAGATCGAGGCGTTGCGTAAAGCCGGCGGTGACGCCGCCGTTGCGCGCATCCGGCGGGTTCGCGATACGCTGATCGAGCGGATCGTCGCGAGCTGGCCCCATACCTTCGAGGCCAACCGCGCGCTTGCGCTCGGCTTTGTGCCCGACAAGGATTTCGACGAGATCGTGGCCATTCACGTCGAGGACGAATTGGCCGGTAAAGTCCCGGCGTGACCCCGCGGGACAGCGCTCACGAAATTGAGGGTTGACCGCGGGGAGAGGCTGGCCGACTAAAGCGGGGTATGGCTTGTTGCTATCCCGCTTTAGCTTTGTTTGAGCGTGATCCTTTCCGAAAACCGCTTCACACTTTTCGGGATCGTGCTCGAGTTCCTTGCACTCGTCGCGTTCTCGCCTACATTTGGTTGTCAGAAAATCTTATGACTTACATCGACGCCGCCACAGCACCGCTCCGGAAAACCGGTCAGATTCGCCTGCATAACGCGGCGGATTTCGAAGGCATGCGCCGCGCCGGACGCCTCGTCGCCGAAGCCCTCGACATGCTGGTCGAGCATGTGCAGCCGGGCGTTGCGACGGACCGGCTGGACCAACTCGTGTTCGATTTTGCCGCCGATCACGGAGCCTTGCCGGCGACCATGATGTACCGGGGTTATCGCAAGGCCACCTGCATCTCGATCAATCACGTCGTCTGTCACGGCATCCCCAACGACAAGCCGCTGCGCGAAGGCGATATCGTCAATATCGACGTGACGGTGATCGTGGACGGCTGGCATGGCGACTCGAGCCGCATGTATCTGGTCGGTGAGGTTCCGCGCCGCGCCGAGCGGCTGGTGGAAGTCACCTACGACGCTATGATGAAGGGAATTTCGGTGATCCGTCCCGGCGCTACCACCGGAGACATCGGTGCCGCGATCCAGGCAGTGGTCGAGCCGAACCACATGAGCGTGGTGCGTGACTTCTGCGGTCACGGCCTAGGCCGCTTGTTTCATGACGAGCCGAACATCGTGCATGTGGGCGTCGCCGGTGAGGGCGTTGTGCTCCGGCCCGGCATGTTCTTCACCGTCGAGCCGATGATCAATCTCGGCCGTCCGCATGTGAAAGTGTTGTCGGACGGATGGACCGCAGTCACGCGGGACCGCTCGCTTTCGGCGCAGTTCGAACATTCGGTCGGCGTCACGGAAACCGGAGTCGAAATTTTTACGCTCTCGCCGAAAGGCTTTCACAAACCGCCGTATAGTCAGGCGTAAGTTCGAATGGCGAAGGCGCGCGGTTCCGGATTTAAGGAAGCGCCGCATTACCATGGGCATCGCGAGCGGCTGCGTTCGCGCTTTCGCGAGTCCGGTCCCGCCGCGCTGGCCGATTACGAACTGCTCGAGCTCGTATTGTTCCGCGCCGTACCGCAGCGTGACGTGAAACCGCTTGCCAAGGCGCTGATCGAGCAGTTCGGCTCCTTTGCCGAGGTCATTTCCGCGCCGTCCGCGCGCCTGAAAGAGATCGACGGCGTTGGAGATGCCATCATCACCGAGTTCAAGGTGGTGGAAGCCGCGGCCCAGCATCTCGCCAAAGGCAGGATCAAGAGCAAGAAGGTGCTCTCGTCGTGGTCGGCGGTCATCGAATATTGCCGGACGTCGATGGCTTTTGCCGATAAGGAGCAGTTCCGCATTCTCTTCCTCGACAAGCGAAACCAGTTGATCGCCGACGAGGTGCAGCAGAAGGGAACGGTCGACCATACGCCGGTCTATCCGCGCGAGGTGGTGAAGCGCGCGCTCGAGCTATCGGCGACGGCGATCGTGCTCGTGCATAATCACCCGTCCGGCGACCCCACGCCGTCGCGCGCCGATATCCAGATGACGAAAACGATCATCGACGTCGCCCGCCCGCTCGGGATCGAGGTGCACGACCACATCATCGTCGGGAAAGACGGACACGCGAGCTTGAAGGGCCTGCGGCTGATTTCCTAGTTCAGCGCGTCATCAACAGCGGGCGCGGGCGCGGCTGAAACTGGTCCGGCAACCGTGACCAGATTCCTTCTTCGTTGCGTCCGAGCCGGATCAAGCTGCCGCTTTTGGAGAACATCAGAATATCGCCGCTGGAAAGCTGCCAGCTTGCCGGCGCAAAAGCGGTGATCGCGCTGTCGCATCCCGGTGCGATGCGAAGCGTGAAGCGGCCTTCGCCGGCTGCCTCATTGGTGAGCGTGATGGTGCAGATGGTCGGTCCGCCGGGCCGCGAGAGCGACCAATTGCCGAGAAGATCGGTAGGCTCAGTCTCCGGCGTGTCGGCGATGCGCAGATTGGTCAGGAAATAGACGCCGTCGTTATCGCGGATGGCTTCATAGACGCCGCCGACCCCTTCGGAGAACTCGGTGATGGCAACGCCCTTGGCATTGACGAAATTGATGCCGCCGGCAGGTGCAGGCTGCCATGCGACGACCTCGGTCAGATGGGCAAATGCTTTGCTGCAGGCCGTGCGGTCGAAGGTTAGGGCAAAGCCGGGCGAGGCCGTTCTCGCTTCCAGCGTGATCGGGCATTTGCGCTCGCCGAGCGCGTCGGCGAGCTGATAATTGGAGGCAAGCGCACGGGCCGACGCGTTCTCCTGCGCTTCTGCGCCCGCGAGGCAGGCGAGAAGCGGGAGAACGGCAAGAGCGAGGCGCGTCGTGCGGATCATTTTTTCGGTGGCCACGGCGTTTCGGGAACCGGCGTCAGCGGCGGTTTGCCGGAAGCCCAGGTAACGAGATTGTCGACGACGAGTTGTCCCATCTTGTTGCGGCAATGCACCGAGGCGGAGCCGACATGAGGCAGGAGCACGACATGATCCATGTCGATCAGTGCTTGCGGCACTCTCGGCTCATCCTCGAAAACGTCGAGACCGGCGGAGAGAATCGTTTTGTTGCGCAACGCTTCGATCAAGGCCTGCTCGTCGATGACGGAGCCGCGCGCAACATTGATGACGATGCCGTTGGACCCTAGCGCTTCGAGCACTTCCTTGTTCACCATGTGCCTGGTGGCGGCACCGCCCGGCGTAATGACGATCAACACGTCGACATCGCGCGCCATCGTCTTCAGATCGGGGTAGTGTTTGTAGGAAACACCCTCTGCTTTGTTGCGGGAATGATAGACAATCGGCGCGTTGAAGGCCTCCAATCTTCTTGCGATCGCTTTGCCGATGCGTCCCATGCCCACCACGCCAACGGTGCGGTCCTGCAGTGTTGCAGTGAAGGGAAATGGCTTCTCGAGCCACTTGCCGGCGCGGAGATAGCGGTCGGCTTGCGGCAATTGGCGAATGGTCGCAAGCAGGAGTCCGAGCGTGGTATCCGCCACCTCCTCGTTCAACACGTCCGGCGTGTTGGTGACGACGATGCCGTGCTCGCCGGCCCATTTCGCATCGACGGCGTCATAGCCGACCCCGAACGAAGCAATGATCTTCAGGGCGGGCAATTTCTGCATGAGCGCCGCATCGATTTTCAGGCCGGGGGTAGCGCCGATTGCCTGCACCCTGGGGCCGAATTCGGCGAGCAGTTTTTCCTGGTTCGCGGCCTTGTAAAGCCGTTCCACGGTAAAATGCTGTTCGAGTTGTTCCTCGATCATCCGCATCATGGGGCTGGTGATCAGCAGGTCGCGCTTGGTCATTGTGGCGTCTTTTCCGTTTCTGTTTCGTTTCAGGCGTGGCGGCTGCTGGCAGCGCATCCGCGCCCCAAGAAAACCTTAAATGGTGCGGAAACGCTCCAACATTCTTTCCGGGGCAGGCAGTATGGCGACCAGTCCGAGCAATTCTATCAACCTTTCCGCGGTGCAGTCGATCCGAAAGGCGGTGCTGCTGGCTTTTGCCGTCGCAGGTATCGGGTTCGTGCTGGTGGGCGATTCAAGCTGGTCGAGCGGCACTTTCGTTCACGAGGCGATCGAATATTTCGGGCTGCTGCTGATCGTGTTTTGTATCTGCGGGCGGATGCTTTGCACGCTCTATATCGGCGGCCGCAAGATCGATCTCTTGGTGGCGGAAGGTCCCTATTCGATGGTCCGCAACCCGCTTTATACGCTTTCGATCATCGGTGCGGTCGGTGCGGGCGCGCAACTCGGCAGTTTCGTGCTTGCGGCGGTGACGGGGGCGGTGGCTTACGTCGTATTCCTGCTCGTCGTCCTGAAGGAGGAGCAAGTGCTCCTCGCGCGTTTCGGAAAAACCTACGAGGATTACCTTGCGCGCGTGCCCCGGTTCTTTCCGAATTTTTCGCTCTGGAAGGACCTCGAGAAGATCGAAGTCAATCCGCGGCTGGTGCGCGTGACCGCGCTTGACGCGAGCGTTTTCCTCTTGTCCATCCCGCTCGCGGAAGGATTCGAGTATCTGCACGACGTGGGCCTGCTGCCGACGCTGGTTTCGCTGCCGTGAGGCGCTATTTCTCGATGTTGGCTTCCAGCGAGGCTTGCGCCTTCATCTTGCGTTCGCGGTAGAGCAAATAGAGTCCCGACGCGATCACGATCAGTGCGCCGGCAATCGTCCAACCGGTCGGCAAATGGCCGAAGACGGCAAAGCTCGTAAGCGAAACCCACACGATCTGGAAATAAATGAAGGGTGCGAGCACGCCTGCCGGGGCGTAACGATGCGCGATAATCAGGAAGGTGTGCCCGATCAGGCCAAATAGACCGACCAAGATCATGCCGGTGATCACGAGCGGTTCGGTCGGCGTCTGCCAGACCCATGGCAGCGGGATCGAAGCGGCGAGCACGCCGACCAGCGCCGAATAAGTGATCGTCGTCTGCGTCGTGTCGTAGGGCGCGAGCGCGCGGGTCGAGATATTATAGAGAGCGTAACAACAGGCGCCTGCCAGCGAGAGAAACGCAGTCGGATGGAGCGCGCCCGAGCCCGGACGGATGACGACCATAGCGCCTGCGAAACCGACCAGGATCGCAATCCAGCGCCGCCAGCCGATCCATTCTCCGAGAATGGGGCCTGCGAAGAGCGCAATGAAGAACGGCGTCGAGAACATGATCGCGGTGGTTTCGTCGAGCTGA
>CAUJKG010000188.1 GCA_963205465.1 Pseudomonadota bacterium
GTTGCAGACCGCGACGGTGCAGACTTCCTGCGCGATGGTTTCTCCATCGATCACGAGATCGATCTTGCAGCCCTGATATTTTCGCAATTCCAGAAAGCTGTTCCAGAGGAACGAAAACTTTCCGCCGAGAAATTTGCTGATACGGGCCGCGTTCACGGCGCGAACGACTTCTCCCGAAAAGCCGAAGCTTGCGATGTTGTTAAACCAGCGCTCCGACGCCAATCCATCGTTCGCGATATACCGCAAGCGCCCAAGATCGATGACGCGGCTGCCGCCACTCTTCAATCTTTCGATCGCAGCAGCGACACCCTTGGGAATATCGAACGAGCGGCGGAAATCTCCACCCGTTCCGTACATGACGAAGCCGAGCGTGACGTCGTTGGCCGGCGGCTCGGCTCCTTCGCAAATTCCATTGACCGCGTCATTGACGGTGCCGTCGCCGCCGACCGCGATAATCGTTTTTGCGCCGCTACGGATGGCATTGCGAACCAGCGTTACCGCTTCGCCGGTCCTCGTTGTCAGCGCGAAGTCGAAGGGGCCGATTGCCTCTTTCAGATCGCGGAAAATCCGCGGCCAATGCCGGCCCGCACGGCCGCCACCCGCAACAGGATTGACCACGACGAAAGTCTTCATCACCGGCTTGCCCCCCAAAATGAGGGTAGCAGACGGCGCTAGAGATTGTAGAGGCTGGCCCGCGCGGGGTCTTTTTCGGCCACAAGCTTCGCGAGATCGACCATGACCTTGGCCTGTTTCCAGGTCGCGTCGTCGAGCATCTTGCCGTCGACCAGCGCCACGCCCATGCCGTCCGGCATGGCATCGATCGCTTTCTTGGCGAAAGCGACTTCCTGCGGATCGGGGCTGAAGACCTTCTTGGCGATTTCGATCTGGCTCGGGTGCAGCGACCACGCGCCAAGGCAGCCTTGCAGGAAGGCGTTGCGGAATTGGGCTTCGCAGCCTTCCGGATCGGCAAAGTCGCCGAACGGGCCATAGAAGGGCTTGATGCCATTCGCGGCACAGGCATCGACCATCTTGCCGATGGAGTAATGCCAAAGATCCTGCTGGTAGCGGACGCGCTCCTGTTTTCCTGCTTCCGCGTCGGCCACGACCTGATAGCCGGGATGGCCGCCACCGACCCGCGTCGTCTTCATGCCGCGGGACGCCGCAAGGTCCGCGGGACCGAAGCTCATGCCGTGCATGCGCGGGGAGGCGCTCGCGATCGCGTCGACGTTCATGACGCCTTCTGCGGTCTCCAGGATCGCGTGAATGAGGATCGGCTTGCCGACGCGGTACTTGGCCTCGAGCTGTGCGAGCAACTGGTCGAGATAGTGGATGTCCCACGGGCCATCGACCTTCGGCAGCATGATGACGTCGAGCTTGTTGCCGACAGCGGCGACGATTTCCGCGAGATCGTCGAATGCCCATGGGCTCGCGAGCGAGTTGCAGCGGATCCAGAAGCCCGTGGAGCCGAAATCGACGTTCCTGCCGACATTGATGACGCCCTGACGCGCGATATCTTTCGCATCCGCCGGGATGGCGTCTTCCAGATTGACCAGCACCACGTCGACCTGTTTCGCGAGATCGGGGACCTTCGACAAGACCTTCTCGTTGTGGCCGGGCACAAACTGGATGACCCGCTCCAGCCGAACGGGGAGTTCGCGCAGCGGCTGCGGCGCTCCGATCGCGAGTGGCTTGTAGAAATTCCTCGGCAGCTTCGAAACGCTCATCTCCGGCCCCCTTGCTGGTCCGCCCGACCTTTAGCCGAGCCATCGACGCAGGGCTAGTGCGCTGCAACATGAGGTTGACCGCGAGGCGTGGAAACCGATAGGTGCAACCCCGAAAATGCTCCTCCGGTAACCTCCCTCAATGGCCGACATTCTCAGTCTTGCCTTGCCGTTCTTCGGCCTGATCGCGCTCGGTTTCGCGAGTGGCAAGATCGTCCGCATCCCCGAGGATGGGATGGCCTGGCTGAACTTCCTCGTCATCTACCTGGCGCTGCCGGCCTTGTTCTTCCAGACCATGTCGCAAACTCCAATCGAAGAGCTTGCCAACGCGCGCTTCATTGCCGCGACGGTCGCGTGCACGTTCCTTACCTTTGTGGTTGCACTGCTGTTCGGCGCCTGGATGCGCAAGGGCAATTGGCGCGAGGCGACTATTGCCGGCGTGGTCGGCGGCTATGCGAACGTGGGCTACATGGGCCCCGGGCTTACGCTCGCGGCACTCGGGCCTCAGGCAACGGTGCCGACCGCGCTCATCTTCGTCTTCGATTCCACGCTCTTCTTCACGCTGGTCCCGATCCTGATGGCCGTGACCGGTTCCGAAAAGAAAGGCGTACTCAATACGGTTCTTTTCATCCTGCACCGTGTGTTCACGCACCCGTTCATCGTCGCGACGCTGCTTGGCGTTCTCGCCGCAGCACTGCACTGGTCGCCGCCCGCGGCGATCGACCGGACGCTGGAATTCCTGAAGAACGCCGCGGCTCCCTGCGCGCTCTTCGCGCTCGGGGTGACGGTCGCGCTGCGGCCTTTCACCGAGACGCCGCGCGAGGTGCCCGCACTGATCGCGATCAAGCTCCTGCTGCACCCGCTCTTGATCTGGGCGCTTTTGGTCGCGCTCGGCGGGTTCAGCCCGACATGGGTTTACACCGCCGTGCTCATGGCCTCGCTGCCGCCAGCCCTGAACGCCTTCGTCATGGCGCGGCAATATGACGTTTACGTCCAGCCCGCCTCCAATGCGGTGCTGATCGGCACCATCGCTTCCGTGTTGACCGTGACCGCTTTGCTCTATCTGATTGAGCGAAAGCTCCTGCCGGTCACGTTTTTCCAATGAACCAGAACTCGCCAGAACTGCCGCTTAAAGGTCTGCTCGTCGCCGATTTCACGACGTTGCTGCCGGGACCCGTTGCAACGCTCATGCTGGCGGAGGCGGGGGCTGAAGTCATCAAGGTCGAAAAGCCCGGCGGAGAAGACATGCGGCGCTACCCGCCGCAGTGGGACGGCATCTCGACTGCCTTCGCCATGCTCAATCGCGGCAAGAAAAGTCTTGTGGTCGATCTGCGCAGCGAAGAGGGGCGCAAGACCGCGCGCGAGCTCGCTGCGCGTGCCGACATTCTGGTTGAGCAATTTCGTCCCGGGGTCATGCAGAAGCACGGTCTCGGCTATGACGAACTGTCGAAGATAAATCCGAAACTGATCTATTGCTCGATCACGGGCTACGGCCAAGAAGGTCCGAAGCGCGACGAAGCGGGGCATGATCTCAATTACATCGGTTCGACAGGCCTGCTTTCGCTCGCGCCCGGACCTGCGAACAATCCCGTGGTGCCTCCTGCACTGGTCGCCGATATCGGCGGCGGCACTTTCCCGGCAGTCACGAACATCCTGCTCGCGCTGATTGCGCGCGGCAAAACCGGGAAGGGCACTTACCTCGATATCGCGATGGCGGACGCGATGTTCACCTTTGCGTGGATGGCGCTCGCGACCCTGCACGCGACCGGCAAGGAGCCGCCGCCG
>CAUJKG010000189.1 GCA_963205465.1 Pseudomonadota bacterium
GTGAAGGAAAGCCGATAAACCAATCGCTCGCGGGATGCCGGTTTCGCCGGTTCGCTCGCGGTCGAACTCACCTCTGCACTTTCTACCTTTTCGTGCAGAGGGCCGTTGCAGCGCTTCTGGCGCTCACGGCATCCCGCGCGCCCTCGGATTCTCAGAGGGCGATCCTCATCAAACCCCGGGGCAAACCGCTCGCGGGAAGAATGGAGGTTGTCTTGTCTGAATTTTATTTCTGTCATTCCGGACGCGCTTTAGCGCGATCCGGAATCCAGGACAGCACGGCAAAGCCTATCCAAGCAGCTTCTGGATTCCGGGTTCGCTCGCTCCTGCTCGCGCCCCGGAATGACAACACGATTCTTACGCCACGCGCGACTGGCTGCGGCCCTCGTAAAGGTCGCGGCCTTCCACCAGCGCGCGGATCTTGCCGTCGGCGATCGAGCGCTTGAGCATCCAGAAGCCGCAGTCGGGATGGATGTACTTGATGCGGCCCGCGCCGATCATGGTCTCCGCGCGTTCGATCTGCCGCGCAATCGAATCCGCGCTCTCGATCACGGTGGATTTGATATCGACCACGCCGAGGCCGAAGCCGATCTCGGGCTTCAACTCGCGAAAGGCGGCAAGCTCTTCGGCGGGGCGATGCGCGTTCTCCATGACGATGTGATCGGCATGCAGCGCGTTCAGATATTTCATCAGTTGATTCCAGGTGCCTTTCTGGATCGACTGGCCGCCGTAATTGCCGAAGCACAGATGCACGGCCGGCTTGGTCTTCACCGCCTTCAGCACGCGGTTCATCGCCTCCGCCGCCCATTGCCATTCGTCCGGGCTGCCGGGGAGGTTGGCTTCGTCGATCTGCACGACATCGGCGTCGATATATTTCACCTGCGCTGCGAGCGCGTCGGCAATCGCGAAGGTCAGATCCGGCAGGCTCTTGTAATGCTTGTCGAGCAGCGTTTTCGCCAGCATGTGCGGGCCCGTCACCGTGAACTTGAACGGCTTCTTCGTCAGCGCCCGCGCGCGTTGATAGGCCTGCGGCAGGTCGAGCGTGCCGGAGCTGACCGGACCTTCCACCAGCCCCGGCGGCTGCGAACGAAAGCGCATCGAACTCATCGCCCGATATTCGACGAGTTCTTCAAAGGTCAGCTTGGTGCGGATGCCCGCCATCGGCCGCACGAAATATTCGATCATGCCGTTGGTTTCGGGGTGATTCACGTCGAAGCGCGAAAGCTCGCCGTCGCAGACCACATCGATGCCGGCCTGTTCCTGCGTATGCAGCACGACGCGGGTGGCGTCGATCACGGCCTGCTCGGAGGGAAGCGCGGAAAGCCATTCCGGTACCGGGTAGGAGCCGACGACGGTGGTTAGAATTCGGGCGGCACTCGACATAGGATCACTCCCTGACTGCATTGCTCGACGGTTGCCGGGCGTCTTGGAGCGCCCTAAGATCGCAAGTATCTAATTGGTTACTTATAGCGCGGCGGCGGCGCAAGCGCCAAGCAGCCTCGAACAAGAAACAGGGAAGAGGACACGCCATGAATGTCGCAGCAGCGACGCTGCCGGAAAGGTTTCACGACGAGGCTGCGGTCGAGGACTTCATGACCGCGCCGTCCGATCTGCTTCGTGTGGATCTGGAGAAGGCGCCCGGCGACATCATCGTGCTCGGCGTGGGCGGAAAGATGGGACCGACGCTGGCGCGTCTCGCCAAACGGGCGGCGCCAAACCGCCGCGTCATCGGTGTCGCGCGTTTTTCCGAAGCCGGCCTGCGCGAGAAGTTGCAGGCGTGGGACATCGAATGCATCGAAGCCGATCTTTTGGATCGCGGCAGCATCGAGAAGCTGCCGAAATCGCCGAACGTGATCTTCATGGCGGGCCGCAAGTTCGGCTCGAGCGGTGCCGAGCACCTGACCTGGGCGATGAACGCGCATGTTCCGGCCATGGTTGCTGAAGTTTATCAGAAATCGCGGATCGTGGCCTTCTCGACCGGCTGCGTTTATCCTTACGTCGATGTGACCAAAGGCGGCGCGACCGAGGATGTGCCTGCAGTGCCGCCGCCGGGTGCCTATGCAAATTCCTGTGTCGCGCGCGAAGCGATGTTCGAGCACTTCTCGCGCAAGCACGGCACGCCGGGCCGGATCATTCGCCTGAATTACGCGATCGACATGCGCTACGGCGTGTTGCACGACGTTGCGGCCAAAGTGCACGCCGGCCGCGAGATCGATCTGACCGCAGGTCATGTCAACGTGATCTGGCAGGGTGACGCCAATAGCGCGATCCTGCGGATGCTCGCGCATTGCACCACGCCGACCACGCCCATCAATATCAGCGGGCCGGAGACGATCAGCATTCGCTGGCTCGCCACCGAATTCGGCAAACTGTTCAGCACGGAGCCGAAGTTCACCGGCAAGGAAGCCTCCGACGGCTGGCTCGTGAACACGACGAAGGCGAGGGCGCTGCTGGGCGAGCCTTCGGTGCCGCTCTCGCGCATGATTGTCTGGACCGCGGACTGGATTTCGCGCGACCAGAAGAGTCTCGGCAAAGAAACGCATTACGATACGCGCGATGGCACCTTCTGATTTTCAGATCGACGTATTGACGCCCGGCGAACTCGGCGACGCTGAAGCGCTCGTCAAGGAAGCAGGCTGGAATCAGACCGCAGCCGACTGGAGGATTTTCCTCGAGCTCGGCAAAGTATTCGCGATTCGCGATCAGGGCAGGGTGATCGCGACTGCGGCGACGCTGCCTTATGGCGGCAAGTTCGGCTGGATCAGCATGGTGCTGATCGCGGGCAGCTATCGCCGTCAGGGGTTGGCGACGCGCCTGATGGAGCGCTGTATTTCCAGTCTTACCGAAGCTGGCGTCGTTCCGATTCTCGACGCCACTCCCGCCGGTCGCACGGTTTATCTCGGTCTTGGCTTTGAGGATTCCTGGCCGTTCCAGCGGATGCTTCTGCAGGAGCCGGCGAAGACCGAGGCCGCGGCGAATCCATCGGTCGAGCGCGTGGCGGACAGCGACTGGGCGGAGCTCTGCGCCTATGATGCGAAGTTCTTCGGCGCGGACCGCAGCGCCATGCTCGCGCGATTGCGCGGCAGGCTGCCCGAAGCCGAGCTTCTTGTGCGACGGAACGGCAGGATCGCGGGCTTTCTGCTCGGCCGGGCCGGGCGGAGAGCCGCGCAAATCGGCCCGCTGGTCGCTGATGATGAAGATGCCGCGCTGACGTTACTTGAACACGCTGCCCGCGCCGTCACCGCGCCGGTCTATATCGACGTCATGGACGACAAGACGCGTCTTCTGGAGCATCTGCACGCGCTCGGCTTCGTGCACGAGCGGCCTTATACGCGGATGCTCTATCGCCGCCGCGAAAGCTTTCAGAAGCTGGCGCAGACCTTCGCGGTCGCCGGGCCGGAGCTTGGATAAAAGAAAAGGGCCGGTGCAAACACCGGCCCTGCAATATTTTTCGTATTCGCTCGATCAATAAAGCTTCGGCGGATTGATCGCCGGCATCTTGATGTTCTTGTCGAGGAACTCGTTGGTATAAGCCGTCTTCACGTCATACGGCTTTTCCATCTTGAGGTATTCGTTGACGAGGTTGTAGTCGGCCTGCATGCGCTTGTCGTCATGCCAGCCGAGCGCCACGTTCTTCGAGGTTTCGTCGCTCATCAGGATCGAAACGAGGTGCCAGTTGGTCAGTTCGTTGTCGAACTTGAGCGCGCCGTTCATGTCGACCATCGCCTGCACGCAGGGTTCCGGCTTCTTCGCGCATTCGGCGAAGGCGCGCTGCGTCACCTTTACGAAGGCGGCGACCTTGTCCTTGTTCGCCTTCAGCCAGTTGGCGTTGACGACGAGCGAGTTGCCGTAGGGGTTGAGACCGCCGTCGCGCCAGGCGAGGAAGCCCATGTCGTCGCCAAGTTCGCGGGCGAACACATGATGCAGGTTGAAGAACGAGGTAGTCGCGTCGATCGCGCCGGATTTCAGCGCGGCAAGTTTCGCGTTGGCGTCGATGTTGACCCAGATCACCGAGTTCGGGTCGATGCCGTTCGCTTTGGCAAGTGCGGGCCACATCGTGCGTGCGCCGTCACCGGCCGGGTTGCCGATGCGCTTGCCGACGAGGTCCTTGATGCCTTTGATGCCCGAGCTCTTGCGCCAATACATGCCCTGCGGCGAGTTGGCGTAGATGTTCATGACGCCCACAAGGTTCGCGCCTTTGCCGTTGAAGAGCAGCACGCCCGCCATGTCGGAGAGGCCGATCTGGGACGAGCCCGCCGCCACCTTCTGCGCGGAAGCCGCCGAGCCGCGGCCGGCTTCGATGTCGAGGTCGAGGCCGGCTTCCTTGTACCAGCCATTCTTCAGCGCATAGAAATAAGGCGCATGGTCGCCGCCCACGACCCAGTTCAGGGTCAAGGTGACTTTCTGGGCCGACGCCGTTGCCGGTGCGAGCAACGCAGCCGCAAAAATCGCAGACGCAAGTTTAAGCGAAGTTCTCATCTGACCTCCTCCCGTAAGGCGATTGCCGCGTGGGCCGGTGATCCGGTTCTCGACATGCGGCAGATTTTCGATGTAACTATCTAGTTACTAGACGATATGAGCGGTCCAAGCGCCTGTCAAATGGCGCGGAAACAAGCGCAGGCGGCCTATCTGCCGCAATGCGAGGGACCCGCGGAAGGGAGACGCGTCGTGGCGTTACGCTGGAATGATTTGCCGGCTGATGTGCTGGCCGTGCTGCGGAAAGGGACCGTGATTCCGGCCCATCCGCTCGCGCTCAATGCTTCGCGCCAATTCGACGAACGTCGTCAGCGCGCGCTGACCCGTTACTATGTCGAAGCGGGATCGGGTGGGCTCGCCGTTGGCGTGCATACGACACAATTTGCAATTCGAGATGTTGGATTATACGAGCCGGTGCTTTCGCTCGCCATGCAGACGGCGCGTGAGGCCACCAAGCGCCCGCTCGTGATGATTGCGGGACTTGCCGGAAAAACCGCGCAAGCGGTGAAAGAAGCGCAGACCGCGCGCGGTCTCGGCTATCACGCCGGACTTCTTTCGCTCGCCGCGATGAAGGGCGCTTCCGAGGACGAAATCATCGAACACGCGAAGCAGGTCGCCGCCGAAATCCCGCTGGTCGGTTTTTATCTGCAGCCTGCGGTCGGCGGCATCGTGCTTCCGGCTTCGTTCTGGAAGCGTTTTGCCGGGATCGAGAACGTTGTCGCAATCAAGATGGCGCCGTTCAACCGCTATCGTACGCTCGACGTGATCCGCGGCGTGGTGGAAGCGGGCGCCGAAGACCGCATTACGCTCTACACCGGTAACGACGATCACATCGTGCTCGACCTTGTCACCCCGTTCGTTGTCGTGCGCGACGGCAAGCCCGTCACCGTGCGCATCAAGGGTGGCCTGCTTGGCCACTGGAGCTGCTGGGTGCAGCGTGCCGTTGAATTGCTCGACCGCGCGCAGAAGGAAGCCGCGCAATCCTCCGTTTCGGCGGAGATGCTGGCGCTCGATTCGCAGGTTACCGATTGCAACGCCGCGATTTTCGACGTCGCGAATGATTTCCACGGTGTGATCTGCGGCTGCCACGAAATTCTGCGCAGGCAAGGTCTCTTGGAAGGCACCTGGTGCCTCGATCCCAAGGAAACTTTGGGGCCGGGCCAGAAGGAAGAAATCGACCGCGTTTACGCCGCCTATCCGCACCTCAATGACGACGCCTTCGTGCGCGCCAATGTAGAGCGGTGGCTCGCGTGAGGTATTTTTGCGGCTTGCGAGCCCCGGGCGCTTCCCGGATAGTCGGACCGGGAAGGGGAGAACAGCCATGAGCGGCAGCAACGAACAGGTGCAGCGTTACGCGCTCGCCGTGCTTAGCCATTTGATCCTGATTGCGATCTGGCACTTCTTCGTCGTTTACGGAGAAGTACCGAAAGTCGTGATGCCGTCGCCTTACGACACGGTGCACGCGCTGCTGGTGCCGAATTATCGCTGGCTCGAAAACATTCTCGCGACCTCGATCGAGATTTTCGGCGGCTTCCTGATCGCGGCCATATTCGGAATTCTGACGGCGCTCCTGTTCTCCTGGTTCCGCTGGCTGGAAATGTTCGCGATGCCGCTGCTCGTCAGCCTGAACATGATCCCGAAAGTCGCGCTTGGGCCGCTGATGATCGTCTGGTTCAAATACGGCATCTGGCCGAATACGCTGATGGCTTTCGCGATCTGTTTTTTCCCGATCGTGCTGACCACCGCGCGTGGCCTTCGCGAAGTTGAGCCGGATCTTCTTGATCTGGTCCGCACGCTGCGCGGTTCGCGCTGGCAGCTGTTCACGAAGATTCAGCTTCCGGGCGCGCTGCCTTATACCTTCTCCGGCATGAAGGTTGCGGCCATCCTCGCGGTGGCCGGCGCCATTGTCGGCGAGTTCCTGGGCTCCGAACGCGGTCTCGGCTACCTGATGTTGCAGGTGCAGGTGACGCTCGACACCGCCGCGATGTTCATGGCCGTGATTTTGATCACCCTGATCGGCGGGTTGCTCTACGGCATCGTGCTCGGGCTTGAGCGCTATTTCGTCGTCAAAGACGCGCGGATCCAATAGGCGGCGATATGAGCGAAGCATTCATCCATCTCGAGGGCGTAAAAAAAATCTATCGCACCCGCGGCGTCGAATTCCTCGCGGTATCGGAGGCGACCTTCGACGTTGAGCAGGGCGAACTCGTCTCGCTCGTAGGGCCTTCGGGCTGCGGCAAGACCACGCTGCTGAAAATTCTCGCCGGTCTCCATGGTTACGATGCCGGCAAGGTCCGCATCGGCTCGGCGCGGCAGCCGTTCAATCCAGCGAAAGACATCGGTATGGTGTTTCAGCAGCCGCTGCTGCTGAAATGGCGCAAGATCGTCGACAACGTCATGCTGCCGACCGAAATTCTGGGCATTCCACAGGACGCGGCGCGCAAGCGGGCCTATGAATTGCTCGAACTCGTCGGCCTAAAAGGCCACGAGGAGAAATACCCTTACGAGCTTTCCGGTGGCATGCAGCAGCGCGCTTCGATTGCGCGTGCGTTGGTGCATGATCCCAAGCTCGTGCTGATGGACGAGCCTTTCGGCGCACTGGACGCGCTGACGCGCGAGAAGATGAATCTGGAATTGCTGCGCATCTGGGAAGAATCGAAGAAGACCATCATCTTCGTGACCCACGGCATCACCGAGGCAGTCTTCCTCGGCACGCGCGTCGTCGTGTTGACCGCCGGGCCCGCAAAAATGGCCGACAACTTTCAGGTCGATATTCCGATGCCGCGCACGCTCGACGTGCGCAATACCGAGAAGTTCGGCGAATACACGCGCCGCATCTATCGTCTCTTGGGGATAGAATGAGCTGGGACGGCATCATCATCGGCGCGGGTCATAACGCGCTTGTCCTGCAAGCCTATCTTGGCAAAGCCGGGTTGAAGGTGCTTTCGATCGACCGGCGGCATATTGCTGGCGGTGGTCTTGCCACCATGGAAGATCCGCGCCGGCCTGGATTTTTGCACAACACGCACGCCTTCTTTCAGCGCGCGATCACGGCCATGCCCTGGTACGCCGATCTTGAGTTGGAGCGGCGCGGCGCGAAATATATCGAGCCGGAACTGAACGTCGCCATGATTACCAGCGACGATCGCTCGCTCGAATGGTGGACGGATATCGATCGCACCATCGCGTCCTTCGAGAATTTTTCGAAAAAAGATGCGGCGACGCTGAAGCGCTGGCAGAGCGATTTCGTGCCGATCGTGCGCGACATTCTCGCGTGGGAAGCCAAGTCGCCGCCGCTCCCGGTGAAAGAGCGCCGCGCGCTTCTGGAAAAAAGTGCAGCGGGCCGCAGGTTGCTCGAGGTCAGCGCGCTGTCGCCGCTCGAGTTCGTGCATCAGGAATTCGAGCACCCGGCGGTGAAGGCGGGACTCCTGTTCTTCAACGGCCTTCGCGAAGTCGACTTGCGCGTCAAAGGTTTCGGTCATCACATTGCGGCGTTGCTCGCATCTCCCGCCAAGGCGCAGATGTCGCGTGGCGGTTCCGCAGCACTCGCCCGCGCGCTCGAGAATGCCGTCTGTGAAAGCGGCGGAGAAATCCGGCTCTTGACTGAGCCAGCCCGCATTGTCGTCGAGAACGGCAAGGCCGTCGGAGTCGAAACGCGCGACGGCGAATTGTTGCGTGCGAAAATGTTCGTGGCGTCCGCGCTGAACCCGCAACAGACCTTCCTCGAATTGCTGGACGAAGCGCTGGTGCCGCGCGAGTGGCGCGATCTCGCGTCGAAATTTCAATACAATCTACTTGCGCCGCTGTTCGCGCTGCATCTCAACCTGAATGAAGCGCCGCGATATGCTGCCGCGCAGAATAATCCAGCGCTCGCCAAGGCTTTCATGGTCATCATGGGCCTCGATCACGTCGATCAGTTCATGGATATCGTGCGTCATCACGAAGCGGGCACCGTGCCCGATACGGTGATGTGGGGGGCAACCCCTTCGTTGTTCGATCCGTCGCAAGCGCCGGAAGGTAAGCACACGGCATTCATGTGGGAGAAGCTGCCCTATCATCTGCGCGGAGACCCGCAAAGCTGGGACTCTTACAAAGACGAGCACGGCAAGAAGATGCTGAAGCTTTGGCGGAAGCATGCCCCCAATCTTGAATGCGCGGTGATCGATGCCTTTACCCGTTCGCCGCTCGACGTGGAGCGTGAACTGCCGAACATGCGCGAGGCCGATCTCCTGATCGGCGCCTTCACGAACGGGCAGGTGGGGCACAACCGCCCGTTCCCCGGCGCGGGCAGCTATCGCGCGCATGTGCAGAACCTTTATCTCTGCGGTTCGTCGAGTCATCCGGGGGGCAACGTCACCGGGCTTCCGGGCTACAACGCCGCGCAGGTGATCCTTGCGGATCTCGGGATTGCCGCGGAATGGGCGCCGCCGTCGGTTTCCGAACGATTGAAGGCGTTGCAGGCATGACGACAGCAACGACCTTTGCGGTCAAAAGAACGGCAAAGCGCGCGAGCGCTAACGTGCGCGATCCTGAGCGCACCCGAGCCGTGATTCTGACCGCGGCGACTGCTGAAATTACCGCGAAGGGTCTCGGCGGCGCGCGTGTGGATGAAATCGCCGAACGTGCCGGCGTGAACAAGCGGATGATCTATCATTATTTTGGCGGCAAAGAGGGGCTCTATCTTGCCGTGCTCGAAGCCGCTTACGCTGAAATCCGCTCGGAAGAGATCAAACTCGATCTCGGCAAGCGCGATCCGGTTGAAGGCATGAGCGAACTCGTGCTCTTCACCTGGAATTACTATCGCGAACATCCGGAATTCCTGAGCCTGCTTGCAACGGAAAATCTGCACCGCGCCGCATATCTCAAGCGCTCAAAAAAAATCCGGGAGTTACATTCGCCGCTGATCGGCATGATCGGCGACTTGTTGCAGCGCGGCGCGAAGACCAAGGTATTTCGGAAGGATGTCGACCCGGTCGAACTCTATATTTCCATTGCAGCGCTCGGTTTTTTCTATCTGTCGAACCGCCATACGCTTTCCACGATCTTCGGCCGGGATCTGACGGCTCCTGCGAGCGTGAAGGCGAGGGGCGAGCATCTCCTGGATGTCGTGTTGAGTTATCTCCGGCCCTAGCCTGACAGGTCGTGCTTGAAAGGGTCGCTATTGACGGGAACGGGCGCTCCGTCGTACTTGTAACTAGTTGGTTACTTACGGCCGCAAGCAAGATGGCCGGACAAAACCTCAATTTTTCCGGGAGAGCGAAAATGGCGACGCAGCGCCTTGGCATCATCATGAACGGCGTCACGGGACGCATGGGCTTGAACCAGCATCTGGTTCGCTCGATCGTTGCGATCCGCAAGCAGGGTGGGGTGTTGCTTTCGAATGGCGATCGCGTCATGCCCGACCCCATTCTGGTCGGCCGCAACGCCGAGAGGGTTGCCGCACTCGCGAAACAATACGGCATCGAGCGCTCGACTTCCGATCTCGACGCCGCACTGAAGAATCCGGACGATACCGTTTTCTTCGATGCCGCCACCACGCAGATGCGCACGGATTTGCTGACCAAGGCGATCAACGCCGGAAAGCACGTCTATTGCGAGAAGCCGATCTCGGATCAGCTCGACAAGGCGCTCGCGGTCGCCAAGCTCGCAAAAGAGAAGGGCATCAAGCATGGCGTGGTGCAGGACAAGCTGTTCCTGCCGGGCCTGCGCAAGATCCAGCTATTGAACGAGTCCGGCTTCTTCGGAAAAATTCTCTCCGTGCGCGGCGAGTTTGGTTACTGGGTATTCGAAGGCGACTGGGGACAGCCGGCGCAGCGGCCGAGCTGGAATTACCGCAAGGCGGATGGCGGCGGCATTATTCTCGATATGCTGTGCCACTGGCGTTACGTGCTCGACAACCTGTTCGGCAACGTGAAAGCCGTGAGCTGTCTCGGTGCCACGCACATTCCGTCGCGCATCGACGAAAACGGCAAGGCTTATAAAGCCGATGTCGACGATGCTGCTTACGCGACCTTCGAGCTCGAAGGCGGCGTGATCGCGCAGATCAATTCATCCTGGGTCACGCGCGTGAAGCGCGACGATCTCGTGACTTTCCACGACGACGGCACGCATGGATCTGCCGTCGCAGGCCTGACCCGCTGCTACACGCAGCATCGCGTGAATACGCCGCGCCCGGTTTGGAATCCCGACGAGCCGCAGACCATGAAGTTTCAGGACCAGTGGGAAGAGATGCCGGACAACACGGTCTATGACAACGGCTTCAAGGTGCAGTGGGAAGGCTTCATCCGGCATCTGGTCGAAGACGCGCCGTGGAAATTCGATTTGCTCGAAGGCGCGAAAGGCGTTCAGCTTGCCGAACTCGGCCTGAAAAGCTGGGCCGAGCGCCGCTGGCTCGATGTCCCTGAATTGAAGGTGTGACGATGGCGACCCTTTCGCTGCCCGGCCTCGATCGCAAACTTGCGCCATACACCACCGGCGAGCCGATCCGGTTTCCATCGAAAGAGGAAATCGCTTCGTTCAATCGCGTGGCCTATGCCGCGGCGCATGTTGTCGCCGATCCGCTCGCGAACAACGATCCGTGGATCGATGCCGCGGTCGATTGGGATCGCACGATCGCGTTCCGGCATTATCTTTGGGATCTCGGCCTCGGTGTCGCCGAAGCGATGGACACCGCGCAACGCGGCATGGGCCTCGACTGGAACGGCGCACAGGAACTGATCTGCCGCGCGCTCGACGCCGCGAAGTCGCGTCCCGGCGTGAAGATCGCCTGTGGCTGCGGCACCGATCACATTGCGCCGGGGCCGGATGTTTCGGTCGATGACGTGATCCGCGCTTATGAAGAGCAGATCGAGGTGATCGAGAAGCTCGGCGGCCGCCTGATCGTGATGGCGAGCCGCGCGCTGGCTTATGCGGCGAAGAGCCCGGAAGATTACAAGCGCGTCTATGACCGCATTCTCGGTCAGGTGAAGGAGCCCGTGATCCTGCACTGGCTCGGCGAGATGTTCGACCCCGCGCTCAAGGGCTATTGGGGTTCGGACGATCACATGGCGGCGATGGATGTCTGCCTCGACATCATCACCCGCAATGCCGCGAAAGTGGACGGCGTGAAAATCTCGCTGCTTTCCAAGGAAAAGGAAATCCAGATGCGCCGCCGCCTGCCGAAGGGCGTGCGCATGTATACCGGCGACGATTTCAACTATGCCGAACTGATCGCCGGCGACGAGGAAGGCTATTCCGAAGCGTTGCTCGGCATTTTCGACGGTATTGCGCCTGCGGCTTCCGCTGGTCTTGCGCGTCTTGCGAAGAATGACCTGCAGGGCTTCCACGGCATTCTGGAGCCGACCGTTCCTCTCTCGCGGCACATCTTCAAGGCGCCCACGCGCTTTTACAAAACCGGCATCGTCTTTCTTGCCTGGCTCAACGGCCAGCAGGACCATTTCCTGATGATCGGCGGGCAGGAGAGTGCGCGTTCGATTCAGCATCTCGCCGAGCTGTTCCGTCTCGCCGACAAGGCGCGCGTGCTGCACGATCCGGAGCTTGCCGCGTCTCGCATGAAGCAGCTACTCGCCGTTCACGGCATTGCGTGATCCAGCGATGAACGCCGAGGGGCTTTCGATCAATCTCGCGACCGTGCGGGAGCAGTGGAATCTGGGTCAGGCCGTCGAAGCCTGCGCGAAGCTCGGCATCAAGGCGATCGATCCGTGGCGCGATCAGGTCGCGAAGTTCGGCCTCGATGCTTCCGCGAAGGTCATCAAGGACAATGGCATGCAGGTCACTGGCTATTGCCGCGGCGGCATGTTCACCGCCGCCGACGCGGCCGGCCGCGCTGCCGCGATTGATGAAAACAAGCGTGCCATCGATGAAGCGGCGGCGCTGGGCGCGGATTGTCTCGTGCTGGTCGTGGGCGGGCTGCCGCAGGGATCGAGGGATGTCGCGGGCGCGCATATTCAGGTAGCCGAAGGTCTGGCCGCAGTGCTTCCGCACGCGCGCGCGGCGAAAATGCCGCTTGCTATCGAGCCGCTGCACCCGATGTATGCTGCCGATCGGGCCTGCGTGAATACCTTGCGCCACGCGCTCGACATCGCTGGCCAGGTTGGCCCGGACGTAGGCGTCGCCATCGACGCCTATCATGTGTGGTGGGACCCGGAGTTGAAGGAACAGATCGCGCGCGCCGGCCGCGAGAAGCGCATTTTCGCCCATCATATCTGCGACTGGCTGGTGCCGACCAAGGACCTGCTCCTGGACCGCGGCATGATGGGTGACGGCGTCATCGATCTCAAAGGTTTTCGCAAGATGTTCGAGGA
>CAUJKG010000190.1 GCA_963205465.1 Pseudomonadota bacterium
CGGGAACACTCGCCGCCTGCTCGATCCGGTCGGCGTCATAGAGAATGACGCCGAGATAGCGGATGCGGCCGACGCAAGTTTCCGAGCAAACTGTCGGTTGCCCCGCCTCGATGCGCGGGAAACAGAAGATGCACTTCTCGGATTTTCCGCTCGACCAGTTGTAATAGATTTTCTTGTAAGGACAGCCGGAAACGCACATGCGCCAGCCACGGCACTTGTCCTGGTCGATCAGAACGATGCCGTCTTCCTCGCGCTTGTAGATCGCTCCCGAAGGGCAGGACGCGACGCAAGTCGGGTTGAGGCAATGCTCGCAGAGCCGCGGCAGATACATCATGAAGGTATTTTCGAACTGGCCGTAGATGTCTTTCTGCACGCCCTCGAAATTCACGTCTTTCGAGCGCTTGGAGAATTCACCGCCGAGGATTTCCTCCCAGTTCGGACCCCACTCGATCTTCTCCATGCGCTCGCCGGAAATCAGCGAGCGCGGACGCGCGGTCGGGAACGCCGACATTTCCGGCGCTTTCTGCAGATGCTCGTAGTCGAAGGTGAAGGGCTCGTAGTAATCGTCGATCTCCGGCAGATCGGGATTGGCGAAGATCTTGGCAAGCACGCGCCACTTCGCGCCGATGCGAGGTTCGATCTTGCCGCTCTTCTTGCGAATCCAGCCGCCGTTCCAGCGTTTCTGGTTCTCCCATTCCTTCGGATAACCGATGCCGGGCTTGGTCTCGACGTTGTTGAACCACGCGTATTCCATGCCCTCGCGATTGGTCCACACGTTCTTGCAGGTAACCGAGCAGGTGTGACACCCGATGCATTTATCGAGGTTCAACACCATCGCGATTTGCGCACGTACTTTCATTCCGCTGCCTCCAGTTTGGCAACTGCTTCGGGGTTGGCGGGTTGATCGGAAGCCGGCGTGTCGAGCCAGTCGACCTTCGCCATCTTGCGGATGATGACGAATTCGTCGCGATTGGTGCCGATCGTGCCGTAATAGTTGAAACCGTAAGAAAGCTGCGCGTAGCCGCCGATCATATGCGTCGGCTTCAGCACCGCCCGCGTCACGGAGTTATGGATGCCGCCGCGCTGGCCGGTGATTTCCGACCCCGGCACGTTCACGATCTTCTCCTGCGCGTGATACATCAGGCACATGCCGTCCTTCACGCGCTGGGAGACGACCGCACGCGCGGTCAAGGCACCGTTCGAATTATAGGCTTCGATCCAGTCGTTATCCTTGATGTCCGCCTTTGCCGCGTCATTCTCGGAAATCCACACGATCGGTCCGCCGCGCGAGAGCGTGAGCATCAACAGGTTGTCGGTATAGGTGGAGTGGATGCCCCACTTCTGATGCGGCGTGATGAAGTTCAGAACGATCTGCTTCTCGCCGTTCGGCTTCTGATCGATCATCGGCTTCACGGCCTTCAGATCGACCGGCGGACGATAGACGCAGAAGCCTTCGCCGAACGCCCGCATCCACAGATGATCCTGATAGAGCTGCTGGCGGCCGGAGAGCGTGCGCCACGGGATCAGTTCGTGAACGTTGGTGTAGCCCGCGTTGTAGCAGACCTTCTCGGATTCGAGCCCGGACCAGGTCGGGGCCGAGATGATCTTGCGCGGTTGCGCGACCACATCGCGAAAGCGGATTTTTTCATCCTCTTTCGGAATTGCGAGATGGGTGTGATCGAGCCCGGTGGTGTTGGAAAGCGCGGCCCACGCTTTCACCGCGACCTCTCCGTTCGTTTCCGGGGCCAGCGAAAGAATGACTTCGGTCGCGTCGATGTCGGAATCGATCCGGGCAAGTCCCTTGGTCGCGCCGGCATCGGTGACGACGCCGTTCAGACGCTTGAGCAACTCGACTTCGTGCTGGGTATTCCAGGCCATGCCTTTGACGGCATTGCCGAGCTTGTCCATCAGCGGCCCGAGCGCAGTGAAACGCTTGTAAGTGTTTGGATAGTCGCGCTCGACCACAGCGACCGTGGGCATGGTCCGGCCCGGGATCGGCTCGATCTCGCCTTTCTTCCATTCCTTCACGTCGAACGCCTGCGCGATCTCGTTGGCGCTGTCGTGCTGGATCGGCGAAAGCACCACGTCGCTCTCGACGCCGAGCACTTCCGGCGCGACTTCCGAGAACTTCTTGGCGATGGCCTTGTAGATTTCCCAGTCGCTCTTCGATTCCCACGCCGGATCGACCGCGGCCGACAGCGGGTGAATGAAGGGATGCATGTCGGAGGTGTTGAGGTCGTTCTTTTCGTACCAGGTCGCGGTCGGCAGCACGATGTCGGAGTAGACGCAAGTCGTCGACATGCGGAAGTCGAGTGTGACCAGAAGATCGAGCTTTCCCTCCGGCCCCTGATCCCGCCACGCGACTTCCTTCGGCTTCTTCTGTCCGGTCTCGCCGAGATCCTTGCCCTGCACGCCATGCTTGGTGCCGAGCAGGTGCTTCAGGAAATACTCGTGTCCTTTGCCGGACGAACCGAGCAGGTTCGAGCGCCACACGAACATGTTGCGCGGCCAGTTGTCCGGATGATCCGGGTCCTCGCAGGCCATCTGCAATTCGCCGGACTTCAATCCCTTGGCCACGAAGTCCTTGGGCTCAAGCCCCGCGGCCGCCGCCTTCTTCGCGATATCAAGCGGATTCTGCCTGAGCTGCGGTGCGGACGGGAGCCAGCCCATCCGTTCGGCGCGCACATTGTAATCGATCAGTGCGCCGTCCCACGGACCGGCAGGCGCGGTCGGCGAGAGAATTTCCTCGACGCCGATGGTTTCGTAGCGCCACTGGTCGGTATGCGCGTAAAAGAACGAGGTCGAATTCTGCTGGCGCGGCGGGCGCCCCCAATCGAGCCCGAAGGCGAGCGGCAGCCAGCCCGACTGCGGACGCAACTTCTCCTGCCCGACGTAATGCGACCAGCCGCCGCCGGACTGGCCGACGCATCCGCACATCACCAGCATGTTGATGACGCCGCGGTAGTTCATGTCGCTGTGATACCAGTGGTTCATCGCTGCCCCGATGATGACCATGGAGCGGCCATTGGTCTTCTCGGCGTTGCGTGCGAACTCGCGTGCAACCGTGATGATCTGGTCGCGCGGAACGCCGGTGATCTTCTCGGCCCAGGCGGGCGTGTAAGGCGCGAAGTCGTCATAGGACTTCGCGACATTCGCATCCCCGAAACCGCGCTCGAGCCCGTAATTCGCGACAAAGAGATCGAACACAGTCGCGACCAGCGCGTCACCTTCTTTCAGCTTCACGCGCTTCACCGGCACCTTGCGCATCAACACGTCAGGATGATCGGTGCCTTCGAAGTGATCATGCTGGCGATTGCCGAAATAGGGAAAGCCCACATCGGCGAATTGGTCCTTGTTCATCGCCAGTGTCAGGCGCAGCGAGGTCTCCTCGCCGGCGGAGGCTTTCTCCTCCAGATTCCACTTGCCCTTCTCGCCCCAGCGGAAGCCGACCGAGCCGCGCGGCACGACGAGATTCGCCGACTTCTCGTCATAGGCGACGGTTTTCCATTCCGGATTGTTCGTCTCGCCGAGATCGCCGGGAAAATCCGACGCGCGCAGCTGACGATCAGGAACGAGCCTGCCGTTCTGCTCGACGAGCTTCACCAGCATCGGCATGTCCGTATATTGCCGGACATAGTCCTGGAAATATTTCGCCTGCCGATCGAGATAGAATTCGCGCAGGATGACATGACCCATGGCCATGGCGAGCGCGGCGTCGGTGCCCTGCTTCACCGAAATCCACATGTCGGCAAACTTCGAGGCTTCCGAATAGTCGGGGCAGATGACGACGCTCTTCGCGCCCCGGTAGCGCGCCTCGGTATAGAAGTGCGCGTCAGGCGTGCGGGTCTGCGGGACGTTAGAGCCCCAGAGGATGAGGAAGCCGGAGTTGTACCAGTCCGCACTTTCCGGCACGTCGGTCTGTTCGCCCCAGGTCTGCGGCGAGGACGGCGGCAGGTCGCAATACCAGTCGTAGAACGACATGCAGACGCCGCCGATCAGCGACAGATAACGTGATCCGGCCGCGTAAGAGACCATCGACATCGCCGGGATCGGCGAGAAGCCGATGATGCGGTCGGGGCCGTGTTTTCTCGCGGTATGGGCGTTCGCGGCGGCGATGATTTCCGTAACTTCATCCCAGTGCGCGCGCACGAAGCCGCCGAGACCCCGCTTCGAGGTATATTGTACGCGCTGCTTCGGATCCTCGACGATCGAGGCCCAGGCCGCGACCGGCGTGCGCATCACCCTCGCCTCGCGCCACAAGCGCAAGAGCCGCGAACGCACCAGCGGATATTTCACGCGGTTGCCGGAATAGAGATACCAGGAGTAGCTGGCACCGCGGGAGCAACCGCGCGGCTCGTGGTTCGGCAGTTCCGGCCGCGTGCGCGGATAATCGGTTTGTTGCGTTTCCCAGGTTACGATCCCTCCCTTGACGTAAATCTTCCAGGAGCAAGAGCCGGTGCAGTTCACGCCGTGCGTCGAACGCACGATCTTGTCGTGCTGCCAGCGCTTGCGATAGCCGTCTTCCCAGCGGCGATCTTCCGACGTCGTAATGCCGTGACCATCGGAAAACGGCTCGCTCGCGCGGCGGAAGAAGGTCAACCGGTCGAGAAAATGACTCATTTCGAAGCTCCTGCGATGGCGAGCGATGATTTCGCGTTTCTTTCGACGTCGTAGAGAAGACCGCCGCGGCGCGTGTAAACGAACCAGGTGATGGCGATGCAGCTTGCGTAGAAGATCAGGAAGCCCCACAGCGCCGCTTCCACGCCACCAGTCATGGCAATCGAGGTGCCGTAGCTCTTCGGGATGAAGAAGGCACCGTAAGCGGCGATCGCGGAGGTGAAGCCGATGATCGCGGCCGATTCCATCTCGACTTGCTTGTTGCGGTCGGCGACGTTCGCCTCCGGCATCAGGCGCAGCATCTCCTTGCGCATGATCGCGGGGATCATCTGGAAAGTGGATGCGTTACCTACGCCGGTTGCGAAGAACAGAAGCAGGAAGCTCGCGAAGAAGCCCGTGAAGGCATAAGGCTGATCCTTGACGCCGAGGAAATAGAGTACCCCGAGCACGCCGAGCGCCATCAACACGAAGACCCAGAACGTCACGCGGCCTCCGCCGAAGCGGTCGGAAATCCAGCCGGTCGCCGAACGCGAGACCGCACCGACCAGCGGCCCGAGGAAGGCGAGTTGCAGCGCGTCGATGGCCGGAAACTGCGTCTTCGTGAGCAGCGGGAACGCCGCCGAATAGCCGATGAAGGAGCCAAACGTGCCGGTATAAAGCCAGCACATGATCCAATTGTGCTTGCGCTGAAAGATCACCGACTGCTCGGCGAAAGAGGCACGCATGGAAGCGATGTCGTCCATGCCGAACCACGCCGCGAACGCCGAGACGACGATGAACGGCACCCAGATGAAGCCGGCGTTCTGCAGGAAGATCTGCGTGGTCTTGCCGGCTTCGGTCGCCGTCTGCGGATCGCCGCCGATAAAACCGAACACGCCGTAGACGATCACGAGCGGGATCAGGAACTGCGCGACGCTGACGCCGAGATTGCCAAGGCCGGCATTGAGCGCAAGCGCGTTGCCCTTTTCCGATTTCGGAAAGAAGAAGCTGATGTTCGCCATCGAGGACGCAAAATTGCCGCCGCCGAAGCCGCACAGAAGCGCAAGCGCAAGGAAGATGAAGTACGGGGTTTCCGGACTGCGCACCGCGAAGCCGATTCCGAGCGCCGGAATGATCAGCGACCAGGTCGCAAGCGTGGTCCACAGGCGTCCACCGAAGATCGGCGGCATGAAGGAATAGAAGATGCGGAGCGTAGCCCCGGAAAGCCCCGGCAGCGCCGCCAGCCAGAACAGCTGATCGGTCGTGAACTTGAAGCCGACCGCCGGCAGTTTCGCGACCACGATGGACCAGACCATCCAGACCGCGAAGGAGAGCAGAAGTGCCGGGATCGAAATCCAGAGATTGCGGCGCGCAATCGCCCGGCCCGTATTCTTCCAGAACGCGGCGTCTTCCGGCTCCCACTTCTCGATGAGTTTCGGATTCGTGATCGCCGCATGCTTCGGCTCGTGCACGCTCTGCAACTCAGCGAACTGCGGCAGCGTTTGACGCTTCTCGATGGCGACACTGCTTTCCATGTTACGGATCGCAAAGTGCATCCAGGTCAGCGATACCGCGGCAATCGCGAACAGGAGCATGAAGCAGCTCGTCCAGATGCCGGTGAGATCGTTGAGCAGTCCGAACACGATCGGCAGCACGAAACCGCCGAGACCGCCGATCATGCCAACCAAACCGCCGACTGCGCCGACGTTGTTCGGGTAATAGACGGGAATGTGCTTGAAGACCGCGGCTTTGCCCAAGCTCATGAAGAAGCCGAGGATAAAGACCAGCACGGTGAAACCGCCGAGCCCGATCGCGAATTCAAAGGTCAGCGTCCCGCGCGTGGTCTGGACCGTATAAGAGGTCGGCGGGTAGGAAAGAATGAAGGCGGCCGCCACCGAAACCAGGAAGGTCCAATACATCACCCGCCGCGCGCCGTCGCGGTCCGACAGATGCCCACCATAAGCGCGGAAGATGCTCGCAGGGATCGAATAAGCGGCGGCAAACATGCCCGCCGTACGGATGTCGAGACCGTAGACGCCGATCAGGTAGCGCGGCAGCCAGAGCGAGAGCGCGACGAAAGCGCCGAAGACGAAGAAATAATAGAGCGAGAAGCGCCACACCTGCACGTTCTTGAGCGGAGCAAGCTCCAGCCACGCGCTCTTCGGCTTTTCACCCCGCGCGCGGCGCGCCTTCAGCACCGGATCGTCGCTGGTCGTGAACCAAAAGATGACGGCCATGACGGCGATCGCGGCAGCCCAGACGTTTGCCGCCGTTTGCCAGCCATAGGCGACGAGCACAAAAGGCGCGAAGAACTTGGTGACCGCCGCGCCGACATTGCCGGCGCCGAAAATGCCGAGCGCAATCCCCTGCTTCTCGGGGGGATACCAGCGGGAGACGTAAGCGACACCCACCGAGAACGAACCGCCGGCGATGCCGACGCCGAGGGCTGCGAGCAGGAATTGCGGATAGGTCGTGGCCCAGGTCAGGAGATAGGTCGCGAGCGCCGCCGCCAGCATCGTCGCCGAATAAACGATCCGGCCGCCATACTGATCGGACCATACGCCGAGCGCGATGCGAATGAGCGACCCGGTCAGGATCGGCGTGCCGACGAGCAGACCGAACTGCGTCTCGCTGAGGTTGAGCTGCTCCTTTATGGAGATGCCGATGATCGCGAAGATCGTCCAGACCGCAAAGCAAACGGTGAATGCAATCGTCGACATCCACAGCGCTGCGCGCTGCCCACTCGGCGCACTTGTCGTACCTGTCGTACCTGCTTGCATTTCCCTCTCCCGCGCACACGCTGGAATGACGCGGGGAATAGAGCTTCAGGCTCGCGCAGCGATTATTGACTTGGGTCAAGCACCTCGTGGCCAAAAGGCGAAAGTATCTTTTAGGAGTTCGAAACAACGTCACTGGTTAACATACTTCAAGCAGTCATATGATGTTTATCAATCTAATAGCTTCGAGACGGATGAGAGGGAGGAACAAATGCGGGAATCGGACCTGGAAGTGCTGCGGGAGCTGCCGCTCTTCAAGAGAATGGCTGACCGCCAGCTTGAGCGGCTGACGCGGCCGGCTTCACTGCATCGCTATCCGGCGAATACGCTTCTGATCGCGGAAGGAAGCAGGCCCGATTTCCTGCATGTTCTGGTCGAAGGCTGCGTCGAGCTCTTCGCGTCGCACAATGGACGGCAGACCACGATCGAAATCATCCGTCCGACAACGACCTTCATTCTCGCCGCTGCCATCCTGGATCAGCCTTATCTGAAATCCGCAAAAACGCTGCTCGAGTCGCGCGTACTGCTGCTGCCGGCCAATGCACTGCGCGCCGTGTTCCGGGAGGATGCCGACTTCGCCTATGCCGTTATCGCGGAGCTTGCCGAGCGCTATCGCAGCGTGGTGAAGCTCTTGAAGGATCAGAAACTCCGGCTGACGCCGGAGCGGCTGGCGAATTGGCTCTTGAAAACCGCCGCGGTACAGAACAACACCGGCTCGCTGACTCTGGATTTCGAGAAGAAGACACTTGCTTCCCTGCTCGGCACCACGCCGGAAAATCTTTCGCGCGCGCTCGCGCAACTCGAGACCGCAGGCGTGAAGACGACTGGCAGAACGATTACGATCGCCAACATCGAGGAGTTGCGCGCAAGCGCAAACCCTTCGCCTTTGATCGACAGCAGCATCTAGAGCGAAGTCGTTTTAGGATGGATTGCTGCGCGTCATTCACCGACGAGTTCGACCATGACGAGGAGAAAAGAAGCGCGGCAGATTTCACTGACCGATATTCGCGCCGGCGAATTGGCAAGACACGCCGGTGCGCGCTCGCACCCATGCGGCCAGATAGTCGGTATCCTCGACATCGCAGAGATCAGAAAGGCCACCGGAAAAATGCAACCATGAATCGGCGTTCCGCCGCGGCACGCCGACGATCGTCGTAATTTCATGGGAGACGGATCGCGCAAGGAGATCGCGAAAACCGCCTCCTTCCGCCTCGGCGCGCCCGAATTTATTGACGATCAGCACATCGCAACCATGCTCCAGCGCATCTTCGAGCACTTCGCCGGCAATCAGCAACATTTCCACATCGAGCCGGCATCCGCGCGCGAGCGCGCCGCGATCCTTCGAGATGTGAAAGACCTTGCCGCTGCCGAGTTCTTCCAGATCCATGTCGCATTTGACGCGATCGGCGACAGGCTTGTTTCGCTGTACCAGACCGCGCACGGCAACGCCGTGTTCGCGCAAGGCATAGCCGAGCGCCGACAGCACCTGATCGGCGGCAATACTGTCTTCATAAACGAGCGCAAGCAGCCGATGGCCTGCTGCAGCGGCCCCTTCTTCCAGAACCCCGCTAACCAATGCTTCGGCAGTCATTTTCAAGATCCTTCCTTCGATGGAGGAGCACTGCACAAGATCGGGCCGTACAAGAGTGCAAAGCCGAGAAATCCGGCTGCCCATAGCAGCCCGGAAGCCAGGAGCAGCGTCACACTCCACGCAGGCAAGAGCGGGCTGAAAATGCGCAGAAGCGCGCTCGCGATTACCGCGAGGTAGATCAACTGCACCGCGCGTGAGGCTACCAGCGCCCGCCCGGTATGACCGAGACTCGCGCGCGTCATCACCGCGAGAACCATGGTTCCGGTCGCACCCGCGGTCCAGGCGTGAATGCCTGCACTTCTCGGAATCTCACCGAACGCAGCGAAGGCAAGCAGAAGGAAGCCCGCAGGAATGAACGCATAAGCGACATGGAGCACCAGCACGATCGGCGAACTGATGGTGCGCTCGCCAGCCCAGCGCGCAAGACGCCAAGCTTGCGCGATTCCCGCGGCCAGCAAGGCAAAGCCGATAATCGGAGAATATGGCTGGGCGATCCAGCCGATCAGTGCGAGCAGGCTCACGAGCATCGTTACGGCGTCATACCGGCCAAAACTCACGGGCATCCGGCCGGGACTTTGCTTGGCAAGCCAGTTATGCGTGAAGCTCGGCACAATGCGTCCGCCCACGAGCGAAATCAGCAGGATCACCGCGCTGAGGCCGATGCGCGCGCCGTAATCGGCGCCTCCGGCATAATGCGCTTCCAGATGAAACACGGCGTTGCCGGCAATCAGGATACTGACGACGCCGATGACCCTGAGATTGCGCCAGTTGCGGCCGGCAACGATTTCGCGGGCCGCGACCGCAGCGACCACGGCAAGAAAGCCGACATCGATCACGGCCGTTGCGAGCCATCCGATCCAGGCTGACACGAAAATCGCGATCCGCCCCGCGGCCCAGAGCAGAAAGAGCGCGAACAAAGGAAGCCCCCGCACCGGCAGCCGCTTGGTCCAGTTCGGGATCGCCGTGAACAGGAAGCCTGTCACGATCGCGGGCACGAAGCCGTAGAGCATTTCGTGGACATGCCAGTCGAGCCAGGTGAAGGCCGTTTCGTACCGGCTTCCCGCACGGAGAAAGTGAAGCCACAAGAGAATGGCCAGTCCGGAATAGAGCGCACCGAACAGAAAAAACGGCCGGAAGCCGTAGGAAAACAGCGCGACGCCGCGATACTCGCGCGGCCGGTTGCCCGCAATCATGATCGCCAACCTGCATATTGTCCGAACGTCGTGGATTGCTCCGCACGGACGTTACGGAAGAACCTGGTGTTTCTCCCGCCACCACGGTCAACATGCCAGACCGCAGCTTTACGCCAGTTGTCGCAGATCAAAAGCGCTTGGCAGGGGAAAACACTCTGCTGCGCAATAATCTCATATCGACATCGAACGAAACTGGCACAGGATATAAAACTGATAAATATCAAGCAGATAATTATGATTTTTGCAGGCGCCCAGCACCGCAAAACACAGCGCAGCGCACAAACAACGCAGCGACTGAAAGTTTGTTTTTGATCCAGATCAAATGCGCTTATTCGCCTATTGCATAAACGGTTAGAATTGTTCGACACAGCGCACGATTGACCGCCAACAGCTGAAAAGAATCTCATGCTCGCGCAACTCACGAAAAACGAACGGCAAAACGGGCTTCTCATCGCCGCGGCAGTCGCAATTTGCGGACTAGCCATGGCCGCGATCGGCAGAAACGATCCGATCGGCATTCATGGCGGCGTGGTCGTCATCTTCGCGGTGCTCTGCGCCTTCGCGATCATCGCGCAATTTTATGCACCCGAGCCATCCGAGAGCCGCCTCGAGAATTATTACGACGATCCGACCAAGGTCGGCATCATTCTCGCCATGGGCTGGGCAGTGATCGGCCTTTTCGTCGGCGACTGGGTCGCATGGCTCCTCGTCTATCCCGAGATGACCTTCGACGCGCCCTGGGCGAGCTTCGGCAGAATCCGCCCCGTCCACACCACCGGTGTGATCTTCGGCTTCGGCGGCAACGCGCTGATCGCAACCTCGCTGTATGTCTTGCAGCGCACCTCGCGCGCGCGCCTGCCCGATCAGTTGAGCCCGTGGTTCGTACTTGCCGGCTACAACCTGTTCTGCGTGCTGGCAGTCAGCGGCTATCTGATGGGCATCACCCAGTCAAAGGAATATGCCGAACCCGAATGGTACGCGGACCTCTGGCTCGTCATTGTCTGGGTCACGTATTTCGCGATCTATCTGCGCACGCTGATGCGGCGGAAAGAACCGCACATCTACGTCGCCAACTGGTACTACATGGCCTTCATTCTGGTCGTGGCGGTGCTGCACATCGTCAACAACCTCGCCGTGCCCGTCTCGCTCGGCAGCGCCAAGAGCTATTCGATCTTCTCCGGCGTGCAGGATGCCATGACGCAATGGTGGTACGGCCATAACGCGGTCGCGTTCTTCCTGACCGCGGGCTTCCTCGGCATGATGTATTACTACCTGCCGAAGCGCGCCGAACGCCCGATCTTCTCTTATCGCCTGTCCATCATCAGCTTCTGGGGCATCACCTTCTTTTATATGTGGGCTGGCTCGCACCACCTGCATTACACCGCGCTCCCGCATTGGGTGCAGACGCTCG
>CAUJKG010000191.1 GCA_963205465.1 Pseudomonadota bacterium
ACGTCAATTACGCCGAGAGCTTGTCGAGTTCGCCGAGGATCGCGTCGCCCATATCCTGCGTCGAGACGATCTTGGTCGCAGTACCGCGGATATCCGCGGTGCGGTGACCGCTCGCCAGCACGTTCGAAATCGCCGCTTCGATCTTGTCGGCCACCGCGCCCATGCCGAAGGAATAGCGTAGCGCCATGCCGAGCGAGCCGATCATGGCGATCGGGTTCGCCATGCCGCGGCCCGCGATATCCGGCGCGGAGCCATGCACCGGCTCGTAGAGCGCGCGGCGCTTCTTCGTCTTCGAATCGACTTCGCCGAGCGACGCCGACGGCAGCATGCCGAGCGAGCCGGTCAGCATCGCGGCAACGTCCGAGAGCATATCGCCGAACAGGTTATCCGTGACGATGACGTCGAACTGCTTCGGATTGCGCACGAGCTGCATGCCGAGCGCGTCGGCGAGCTGATGTTCCAACTCGACGTCCTTGTACTCGCGCTGGTGCAACTGGGTAACGACTTCATGCCAGAGCACGCCGGACTTCATCACGTTGCGCTTTTCGGACGAGGTAACCTTGTTCTTGCGCGCCTTCGCCAGATCGAAGGCGACGCGCGCGATGCGCTCGATTTCGTAGGTATCGTAAACCTGCGTATCAACCGCGCGCTTCTGGCCGTTGCCAAGATCGGTGATCGTCTTCGGCTCACCGAAATAAACGCCGCCGGTCAACTCGCGCACGATCAAGATGTCGAGGTTTTCGACCAGCTCGCGCTTGAGCGATGAGGCATCCGCAAGCGCAGGATAGCAGATCGCCGGGCGCAGGTTGGCGAACAGCGCAAGATCCTTGCGAAGCCGCAACAGGCCCGCTTCCGGGCGCACGTCGTAAGGCACCTTGTCCCACTTCGGCCCGCCGACTGCGCCGAAAATCACAGCGTCGGCAGCCATCGCCTTCTTCATGTCGTCTTCGGAGATCGCCTTGCCATGCGCGTCATAAGCCGCGCCGCCGACCAGACCCTCTTCGATATTGAACGTCGCAAGGCCACGGCTCTCGATCCATGCGAGGACGCGGCGCGCCTGCGCCATGACTTCGGAACCGATGCCGTCGCCGGGCAGCAGAAGGAGATTGTATGTGGGCATTTTGAATTTACTCGTTCACGTAAAATGGATGGTCGAATGCAGGAGAGGGTTCACGCCCACGGCCGTGCCGCGGCGTTCTTCTTCTCGAACGCGTCGATGCTGGACTTTTTTTCCATCGTCAGCCCGATGCCGTCGAGGCCGTTCAGCATGCAGTGCTTCTTGAACGGATCGATGTCGAACTTGATCGAACCGCCGTCGGGCCCGCGGATTTCCTGCGCTTCGAGATCGATGGTCAGCGTGGCATTCGCGCCACGCGAGGCATCGTCGAAGAGTTTCTCCAGATCGTCCTTGGAGACGACGATCGGCAGGAGCCCGTTCTGGAAACAGTTGTTGTAGAAAATATCCGCAAACGACGTCGAGATCACGCAGCGGATGCCGAAATCCATCAGCGCCCAGGGCGCATGCTCGCGCGATGACCCGCAGCCGAAATTGTCGCCGGCAACCAGAACTTTCGCATTCTTGTAGGCCGGCTGGTTCAACACGAAGTCCGGATTCGCCGAACCGTCGTCCTTGTAGCGCATCTCGGAAAACAGGCCCTTGCCGAGACCCGTGCGCTGAATCGTCTTCAGATACTGCTTCGGGATGATCATATCGGTGTCGATATTGATGATCCGGAGGGGCGCTGCGACGCCCGTGAGGGTCGTGAATTTTTCCATGGGTCTGCCCGGGCTATAGTTTTGCGAGGTTCCTGTCCCACATCGGACCTATGGCGATCAAGGGCCATGGCCGCGGACACGACAATCAGCGCGGAACACCCGGGATTCGCTGGCAATTTCCTCCGCCAGGCCTGCCGGATCAGTGATCGGCGCGATCGGCCAGCGCCTCGATCCGTTCCATATCCTCGTCGGACATCCCGAAATGGTGCCCGATTTCATGCACCAGCACATGGGTGATCAGCGCACCCAGCGCCTCCTCGTGCTCCGCCCAATAATCGAGGATTGGCCTGCGATAGAGGTAGACATGGTTGGGAAGCCGCCCGGTTTCGGCGACCGCGGCGTCCTGCGCGAGCCCGACCCCTGCGAACAGGCCGAGCAGTTCGAACGGGCTCTCCGCGCCCATCTCGTCGAGAACCTCCTCCGTCGGAAAGTCGTCGACCTGAATCACGACATTGCGGCAAAGCGCGCGGAACGTATCCGGCAATCGCGCAAGCGCGGAAGCCGCCATGCGCTCGAAGTCTTCGAGCGAGGGTGCGGCAATGGTTTGCCAGTCGGAGACGGCGCGCTTTTCGATCATCGGAAGAAACTCACGCGTACAATTACGCATTTGTCGGCGGGGAGAGCAACTTTGCTGAACCTGCCGTGAACGCAAGTCTCAGAAAGGGTTCATGGCTTTTCCCGCAATCTCGCGAATACGGCAAACTCCGCAAGCGGGGACGCCGTCAATCGAACCTGGCGTTGGAACTTGAGAAGGAAAAGAAGATGAGGAAACTCTTACTTGCTCTGGCAGCCGCTGGCACTTTAGGTCTTGCGATCTCCGCAGCGCCTGCGCAGGCCGCTCCAGCGATTGGTCTGACCGCGCCGGCCGTGGAGTCGAACACGGTTAACGCACGTTGCCATCATCACCGCAGGTCATCGCGGTGGCACTGCTATCGCAGGCACTATCACTACGCCCCGCAATATTATTATGCGCCGCACCACCACTATCGCCGTCATCACCACCACCATCATCACCGGTGGCACAGGCGTCATCACCGCCACTGGCATTAAGCTTAACAACGACGGGCGCCTTGCAAGGGGCGCCCGTTTTACCATGCCCCACATTTTACCATGCCGAAGGCTTTCGCTTTCCCTCGCGCGCGACAAAGGAAATACTCCGCGCAAGAATTCTTGAAACAGGGAAAGTCATTCACATGAAAAATTTCGTCCTCGCGATTGCGGCGGCGGGCGCTATTGCGCTTTCGGCCTCCGCGCCCGCCAGCGCGCGCGTCACCGGCCTCGTCTCACCCGCAGCCGAGACGAACGCAATCGTTGTCGATGCTTGCGCCCGCCACAACCCCGATTGCTATCGCCCGCGCCGTCCGCGGCACGTGCATCGCCACCACTATCAGAAGCCGCATTATCACCATGTGCGGCGCTATCAGGCCCAGCGCTATTATTACCAGCCGCGCGCGGAATACTCCTATGTCCGCCGCTACAAGCCGCGTCGCTATCACTACGCCGAACAGCCGCAATATTACGCCCCGCAGCCGCAGGCTTATGCTCCGCAATACACCTACGCGCAGCCGCAGCAGGCCTATGCGCAGCCTTATGCCTATGCCACCACGACCTACTATTACGTCGCCCAGCCCCAGGCTTACGCGCAGCCGCAATATTACGCGCCGCAGCCGCAGTACTATGCCCCGCAATACACCTACGCCCAGCCGCAGTATTACGCGCCGCAGTACAGCTATGCGCAGCCCTATTATTACGGCCCTCGCACTGGCCTGAACCTGCATGTCAATCTGTCCGGGAACCGCTGGCACCACCAGCGCCAGCATCACTGGCAGAATCGTCACCCCCACCGTCACAACCATTGGAAGTGATGGCCGCTACAAACCGATGAACTGCTACGGGCGTTCCGAAAGGAGCGCCCGTTTTGCATTTGAACTCCCGCCGGCAACCGATTACGAACAGGCGATGAGATTACATCGCCTCATTCCCGCAGCGCTGGCGCTATTATCGGCTGCGGTTACGTTCGAGCCGTCGGTCGCCGCGCCGCTAGGTGGCGTACCGGTCGCCGCGTCTCATCGCACAGAGGCGCGCAGCATTTGCCATCACTATCGCTGGTCATCGAAGCGGCACTGTACGAGCGCCAACACCCTTCGCTTCGTTGCGCGGCCGCCGCTCTATTATCCGTCCAGATATTTCGGCGGTACTCCGCACTATTATTACGCGCGGCCTACCTATCACTGGCGAACCTATCCGGCCTATGCACATCATCGCTGGTACCGCTGGCCTTATCGTTACGGGTGGTACTGAAAACGAAATAGGGCCATGAGGCCTTCCTCTGCGTTCGCCTCATTCTGCTGAACGTGCATTCACCAACATTAAATCTCGCCGCAAGGCATAATTTTTCCGGAACGATTCCGCACCGCGTGCTTTCCCCTTCCATACAGTGATGAATGGAAGGAACGAACAGATGAAAGCACTTACCCTCGCGATCGCAGCCGCTGGCGCGCTGGCTCTTGCCGCGACCGCGACCCCCGCGCAGGCAGTCTTTTCACACGGGCTGAACACGCCTGCGGTGGATTCAAACAAGGTCGATGCGCGCTGCTGGCATCGCCGCCACCGCTCGAGCTATCGCTGCAATCACTACCGCAATCACGGCTGGCAGCAACGGCGCTATTATCACAATCATGGCTGGCACCGTAATCGTCACCAGCACCACCGCGGCTGGCACGGAAATCGTCACAACGCGCCGAGCGTTTTCCGCAACTACTGAGAACGACACGTTTCGATCACAAAAAAAACGGGCGCTCAAATGAGCGCCCGTTTTCATTTAGCGATTGCTTTGTTCAGTGCTTCGGCCACTGGCGCACATCGACGAAGTGACCGGCGATTGCCGCGGCCGCCGCCATCGCGGGCGAGACGAGGTGCGTACGTCCCTTGTAACCCTGACGGCCTTCGAAGTTGCGGTTCGAGGTCGAGGCGCAGCGCTCTTCAGGCTTGAGCTTATCCGGGTTCATGGCAAGACACATCGAGCATCCCGGCTCGCGCCATTCGAAGCCTGCGGCCTTGAAGATCTTGTCGAGGCCTTCCTGCTCGGCTTGCGCTTTCACGAGGCCCGAGCCCGGCACGATCATCGCGCTCACCGCGTCATGCACCTTCTTGCCGTCGACCATCTTCGCGACGACGCGAAGGTCCTCGATGCGTCCGTTGGTGCAGGAGCCGATGAAGATCTTGTCGAGCCTGATGTCGGTGATCTTGGTGCCCGCTTTCAGGCCCATGTAATCGAGCGCGCGCTGTTTCGCGATGCGCTGGTTCTCGTCGGTGAGTTTTGCCGGGTCCGGCACCACGCCGCTGATCGAGATCACGTCTTCCGGGCTCGTGCCCCATGAGACGATCGGCGGCAAGGCCGCGCCATCGAGCTTCACTTCGCGGTCGAAATGCGCGCCGTCGTCGGAATAAAGCGTTTCCCAGTAGCGCAAGGCCGCATCCCAGTCGCCGTTCTTCGGCGAACGCGGGCGGCCCTTGAGATACTCGAACGCCTTCTCATCCGGCGCGACCAGGCCCGCGCGGGCGCCGCCTTCGATCGTCATGTTGCAGACGGTCATGCGGCCTTCCATCGTGAGCGAGCGCATGGCTTCGCCCGCGAACTCGATCACGCTGCCCGTGCCGCCGGCAGTGCCGATCTCGCCGATGATCGCAAGAATGATGTCCTTCGCGCCGACGCCTTCCGGCAGCTTGCCGTCGACGGTGACGCGCATGTTCTTGGCTTTTTTCTGGATCAGCGTCTGGGTCGCGAGCACGTGCTCCACTTCCGAAGTGCCGATGCCGTGCGCGAGCGCGCCGAACGCGCCGTGCGTCGAGGTGTGGCTGTCGCCGCAAACGATCGTCGTGCCCGGCAGCGTGAAGCCCTGCTCGGGGCCGATGATGTGCACGATGCCCTGACGGCGGTCATGCTCGTTGAAATATTCGATGCCGAATTCCTTGGCGTTCGCGGCGAGCGCCTCGACCTGCGTGCGCGATTCCGGATCGGCAATGCCCTGCGAGCGGTCGGTGGTCTGGATGTTGTGATCAACGACGGCGAGCGTCTTTTCCGGTGCATGCACCTTGCGGCCCGCCATGCGCAGACCTTCGAAAGCCTGCGGGCTCGACACCTCATGCACGAGGTGGCGGACGATATAGAGGAGGCAGGTGCCGTCGGGCTGCTGTTCGACGAGATGATCGTCCCAGATTTTGTCGTAGAGAGTGCGCGGTTTCATGGTTTGGCTCGTGGCAAAAATCGTCTGAAGCGGGTGCAAGAGTAGCGGTTGCAGGCTTTACGCGCGAAAGCGCGAACACCCGCTTAAAGCGCGGCCTGAATGGACGCAGTCAGCCGCCCGAAGAAACGTCCCGGCAGCCGCGCGTGATCGCGGAGCACGACAAAGGACAGCGGGCGCGCGGCACCAGCCATTCCGATGGATTCCGTGGTCGGGATCTTCAGCATGGCGCTCATATAGACCCGCTCCAATCTTCCCGCAAACGCTCTCAGCTAACCCAGTTCCAGCAGCACGATCTCGGGCGGCGAACCCAGCC
>CAUJKG010000192.1 GCA_963205465.1 Pseudomonadota bacterium
TTTCCGGCATTCACGAACTTCTGCACCGGGGTCAGCGTGCCGCGCCCGCGCTTCAACACGCCCTTGATGCTCTTGCCGGTAAGGTCCGGATTCTGCTCCTGCCCCGACAGCGCAAACTCTTTGCCGATGATGCGCTGGTTCAGGAGGAACCAGGAATGATCGTCACCGTGCTTGGTAATGTGTTCGAGCGCACCGAGACCGTCGAAGCCGGGAAACAGCGGCACCGGGAAACGCTTTCCCCGCGCGTCGAGCCATAACGGCGTCGGCCCGGAAAGAATGCGGATGCCGTGGCGCGACCAGATCGGCGCGTAGTTGTCGATGCCTTCGGGGTAATGCCACATGCGATCGGCATTGATGAGCCTGCCGCCGGCAGCCTCGACCACGCCCTGCATCAAACCATCGACATGATCCGGTACGCCGGAAAGCATCTGCGCAGGCGCGCGGCCCATGCTCGGCGGCCAGTTCTTGCGGACGAGATCGTGATTGCCGCCGATGCCGCCGGAAGTCACGATGATCGCCTGCGCCGTTAATTTGAAATCGCCGACCACGACGCGCGAGGACTTCGCCGCGCGCTCGACGTTCGAGGGCTCCAGCACCTCGCCTTCGACGCCGTCTTCCGCGCCGCCGCTCGCGGTGAGCTTGGTCACGCGATGGCGAAAACAGAAACGCACCAGACCTTTCTTTTCTGCCTCACGTAAGCGCCGCACGAACGGTTCGACCAGCGCCGGCCCCGTGCCCCAGGTGATGTGGAAACGCGGCACCGAATTGCCGTGGCCGGTAGCAAGATAGCCGCCTCGCTCGGCCCATCCCGGCACTGGAAACCAGCGCACGCCCTGCGCATGCAGCCAGGCGCGCTTTTCGCCGGACGCGAAATCCACGTAAGCCTCTGCCCACTTCTTCGGCCAGTGATCTTCCTCGCGATCGAAGGCAGCAGAACCCTGCCAGTCCTGCCAGGCGAGTTCGCGGGAATCCTTGATGCCGAGGCGGCGCTGTTCGGGACTATCGACCAGCATCAGCCCACCGAACGACCAGTATGCCTGTCCGCCGAGCGACTGCTCCGGCTCCTGATCGAGGATAATGACTTTCTTTCCGGCGTCCGCGACTTCCGCCGCCGCGACGAGCCCCGCCAGTCCTGCACCGACGACGATGACATCCGCATCCATGACGCTCTCCCGCTGCGCTTTCTTGTTCAGAAATTATCACGAGGATCGCGCACTTGTCGCGGCATGACGTAACGGAAAGCAGAGAGTTCAATTCTTCCCGAACGTCTTCGCTACATAAGCGCGGATATTGTCGGCCGTGTCCTTCGCCTCCCAGACCTGCATGATCTGTTTCGCTATGCGGCCGCGGTCGTTTTTGAGAATCTGCGCGGCAAGCGCCCGCACATGCAGCTTGTTCACGCGGAACGCCTCCGGGCGAATGGCGGCAAGCTGCTCGGCTTTCTCGATGGCGCGCGGCATCAACCGATCCGCGCTCACCGCTTCGTCGGCAAAGCCGTTCAGAAGCGCGCCCTCGGTATCGAAGGTCTCGCCGGATGCCGTGAACTTCGGGAAATGCATGGGCGAGGTCGTCGCCCGCAGCACCTCGAAGGCAAAGGGTGGAAACGGCACGCCGACGCGGAGTTCCGTGACCCCCATGCGGGCCCCGCCTTGCGCCAGCACGCGATAGTCCGCGCAGGCAGCAAGCACGCAGCCGCCCGCGATCGCATGACCATTGATCGCCGCGACCACCGGCTTCGGAAACAGGAAAATCTCTTCGTACATTTCGTCGAGCGCGACGACCAGCGCATGCAGGTATTTGCGACCGCCTGCGGCCGCGCGCGGAAGATCAACGCCGGCGGAGAAAATCTTGCCTTCGCTCGTGACGACGACAGCCTTCGCATCCGCCTTCGCGAGCCGCCTGAACTCCGTCCGCAGCGCCTTGCAGAAATCGACATCCAGCGCATTCGCCGTGCCGCGGCGAAGCGTGACGATCGCAATGCCGCCGTGGTTCGCGATCTCGAACACTTACTCTTTCTCGTTCTGCTTCTTGTGGTGCTGCATGAACATGAAGACACTGAGCGCGGCGATCACCGCGGCGATACCGCCGCCCATCAACAGGAGATTCTGCGAGCCGTCACCGACCAGCGTGCGGCCCAGGAAGAATACGCCGAGCGCCAGCACCACTACCCCGGAAAGCGTCACCTTCAGGTCGTCGATGCTTTCGACCTTGAGCCAGGCCGGCACCGGAATCTGGTCCTGGATATAAAGCTGATAGAGCCCGATCGCGACCACGTGCAACACGGTGACGAGCAGGAAGGCGTCCACCGCCTCGATCGCGGCCAGCATCAACTGCTTGGTGTCGGTTTCCCAGCGCAGGAGCGCGATGACGGCATCCGCGATTTCCCAAAGCGAGTGCGCAAGCAGCGCCGTTGCCACGAGGAAGGTGCCGACGATCGCAAGCAACATGCTGCCGCGGGCGATCAGAACAAAGAAGCCGAGAAACGGCCGCTGTTTCAGCGCGAGCCGCCAGTCGACATCATTTTGCAAAGGCAACTTCTGTTTGCGGGGCGTGTTGCGCATCTAATACTCCTTGCCCTCGTCCTTCGAGACGCGCTGCTTCACAAGCCGGATTTATCCGGCTTGTGCTTACTAAACCGGAAGCCGGGCAAACCCGAGTTCCGCAGCGCTCCTCGGGATGAGGAGGTAAGTTAAACATGCCTCATGGTGAGGAGCGATCCTGCAAGATCGCGTCTCGAACCATCAGGCCGGCAATCAAACTTCCTTCGTCATCTCGCGCAGCTTGAACTTCTGGATCTTGCCGGTCGAGGTCTTCGGCAATTCCACGAACACGATATGCC
>CAUJKG010000193.1 GCA_963205465.1 Pseudomonadota bacterium
GAGCACGGTCATGATCTTCATTGGCCGGAGCTATGTCACCGCGAGCGAAGCCAAGGCGCAGTCCGAAGCCGAGATGCGTTACGCGCTGACGAGGCTGCGTGAGAACGGCGAAAGCATCGCGCTGATCGACGGTGAGCGTGAGGAAAAGGAAGGCTTGCGTGCGATCCTTGCCGATGTGCTCGATCGCTGGCGCGCGATCCGCAAGCAATACATGCGTACGACAATCGTGGCGCAGTCGAGTTTCCTGCTCGCGCCGGTGATTCCGGTCATTCTCTCGGCGCCCAAATATCTCGACGGTTCGATGACGCTGGGGCAGGTGATTCAGGCGTCATCTGCCTTCGTCACCGTGCAGACGGCGTTCAACTGGATCGTCGACAACTATCCGCGGCTTGCCGATTGGACCGCGAGCGCGCGCCGTACCTCGTCGCTGATGGTCGCCCTCGACGGTTTGGAAAAGGCGGAGAACGACACGAGTGCGCGGCGCATCCACATGGCCGATGCGCCCGAAGGCGTCGCGCTGCGTCTCGACATGGTTTCGGTGGCGCTCGATGACGGCACCGGCGTGGTGAAGGATGCCGAGGTCACGATCGCGCCGGGCGAGCGCGTGCTGATCGTGGGCGAGTCGGGTTCGGGCAAGAGCACGCTGATCCGCGCCATTGCCGGCCTCTGGCCCTGGGGCGGCGGCGAGATCGAGATCGCCAAGGGTGCGCAATTGAACTTCCTGCCGCAACGTCCCTACGTTCCAGTGGGCTCGCTTCTGCGCGCTGCCGCTTATCCAATGGACGAACAGGAAATCGATCGGGAGGTCGTGATCGAGGCGCTGAAGGCCGTCGGTCTCGAGCAGCACATCGAGCGCCTCGAAGAAGACGACGAGCCGTGGGAGCAGACGCTTTCCGGCGGCGAGAAGCAGCGTTTGGCCTTTGCGCGGCTCTTGGTCCACAAGCCCGATATCGCGGTGCTGGATGAAGCGACCTCCGCGCTGGATACGGTCAGCCAGGAAAAGCTGATGAACCTGATCCGCGAACGCTTGCCGGAAATGACCATTATCAGCGTCGGACACCGTCCGGAGCTAGAAGAGTTTCACGAGCGCAAGCTCGTGCTCGAACTCGATAAGGGCGGCGCCAAGATCGCGAAGGATATCGACATCGACACACCCGTGCGCCGGGGGTTCTATTTTTTCCGGCGACTGTGGCGGAATCGGCAGCGGGAGGAGACGGACGACGAGGCGAAAAACTAGTGTCGTCCTGGCGGAGGAGGCATCCAGCATTGCCTTCCATCGCGCTCCATGACACCAATCGCTTATGCAGACCCATTTTTCGCTGACCCAGCTTGCCGATCCGGAGATCGCGGAATCCGACAAGATCCTGCGCGCCTGCGTGCATTGCGGGTTCTGCACCGCAACCTGCCCGACTTATGTGTTGCTCGGCGACGAACTCGATAGCCCGCGCGGCCGCATCTATCTGATCAAGCAGATGCTGGAGCAGGATCGCGCGGCGACCGGCGAAGACGTCAAGCACATCGACCGCTGCCTTTCCTGCCTGTCCTGCATGACGACTTGCCCCTCGGGCGTGCACTACATGCACCTGGTCGATCATGCGCGGAACCATATCGAGAAGACCTACCGCCGCCCGCTCTCGGACAAGTTCTCGCGCACGCTGTTGCGGCTGGTGATGCCTTATCCGAAGCGTTTCCGCGCCATGATGACGATTGCGCCGTTCCTGCGCTGGATCGCACCGCTTGCCGGCTCGCTCGGCATGAACCGGATCGCGGCGATGCTCGCTCTCGCGCCGCGTGCGCTACCCAAAGCCAGCGTGACGCTGCGTCATCACCCCGCGCCCGGCGAGAAGAAAGGCCGCGTCGCGCTGATGTCGGGTTGCGTCGATCAGGTGGTGAAGCCCTCCATCCGCGACGCGACCATCCGGCTTCTCACCCGTCATGGCATCGAAGTGGTGCTGCCCGAAGGCGAAGCCTGCTGCGGCTCGCTCGCCCATCACATGGGCCGCGAGCACGACGCGCATGCCTTTCTCAAGAACAATATCGACGTCTGGACCCGCGAGAGCGAAAAGGGCGGGCTCGATGCGATCCTGATCACGGCTTCGGGCTGCGGGACAACGGTGAAGGATTATGGCTTCATGCTCCGCAACGACAAGGAATATGCCGAGAAGGCGGCGCGGGTTTCTGCGCTTGCCAAAGACATCACCGAATATGTCTCGATGCTGGAACTGAAACGCGGCGACGCGCCGAAGCTCCCCGTCGCCTATCATTCCGCCTGCTCGATGCAGCACGGCCAGAAGATCACGCGAGAGCCAAAGCAGCTCCTGACCGGCATGGGCTTCGAGGTGCGCGATGTTCCCGAAGGGCATCTATGCTGTGGCTCGGCGGGAACCTACAACATGCTCCAGCCCGAGATTGCGGGCCGCCTGCGCGAGCGCAAGGTTGCGAATGTCCGCTCGACCGCAGCGGGCCTGATCGCAACCGGAAACGTAGGCTGCATGGTGCAGATCGGTGCGAGCCTCGAATGGCCGATCGTCCATACCGTGGAATTACTCGATTGGGCGAGCGGCGGACCGCGGCCGGCGGCGCTGGATGGCTGGAATCCCCCGGAGGGTTTGTGGCATAACGCTGCCACTCTAAATCCAGGGGAGAAGGCCGATGGCCTCCGCGAAGAAGTCCAAGCGTAAGGGAAAAGCCAAGGCTGCCCGCAGCGCCAAGAAGTCCGCCAAGAAGACCACGGCGAAAAAGGTTGCGAAGAAGGCCGCCAAGACTGCGAAGAAGGCAGCCAAAAAAAGCGTCACCAAAAGCGCAAAGAAAGCCGCTCCTTCCAGAGGAAAGCTCCTCGGCAAGAAGCACAGCTCTTCGCCGAAGGTGACTTCCGGTTCCTATCGGGTCGGCGGCGTTTCGATCCGCGGTCCGCGCGGGCCTCGTTTCGACGAAATCCTCACGAAGGAAGCGCTCGCCTTCGTCGCCGAACTGCACAAGAAGTTCGAGAAGCGGCGCGCCGAACTGATGGACGCGCGCGTGAAGCGCCAGTCGCGCTTCGATAAGGGCGAACTCCCGGACTTCCTCAACGAGACCCGCAAGATCCGCGAAAGCGACTGGAAGATCGGCAAGCTGCCGGCCGATCTGATCGATCGCCGCGTCGAGATCACAGGTCCGGTCGATCGCAAGATGGTCGTGAACGCGCTGAACTCGGGCGCGGAAGTTTTCATGGCGGACTTCGAGGATGCCTGCGCGCCGAGCTGGCAGAACCTGATCGAAGGCCAGCTCAACCTGAAGGACCGCTGGGACAACAAGATCGACTTCACGGATGCCCAGACCGGCAAGGCATACAAGCTCGGTGCGAAGCTCGCGACGCTGGTCGTGCGTCCGCGCGGCTGGCATCTGATGGAAGATCACGTGACCGTCGGCGGCCAGCCGGTATCCGGCGCGCTGTTCGATTTCGCGCTTTATTTCTTCCATTGCGCGCAGAAGGCGCGTGCGGCCGGCTCCGGCCCGTACTTCTATCTGCCGAAGATCGAGAGCCATCAGGAAGCGCGGCTCTGGGACGACGTCTTCGTCTTCGCGGAACGCAAGTTCAAGATGCTGAAGGGCACGATCAAGGCGACCGTGCTGATCGAAACGCTGCCTGCGGCTTTCGAGATGGACGAAATCCTCTATGAGCTGCGCGATCACATCGCGGGGCTGAACTGCGGCCGCTGGGATTACATCTTTTCCTTCATCAAGCGGCTCGGCAAGAACAAGCGCTTCCTTACGCCCGATCGCGGCGTGATGACGATGGATCGCGCGTTCCTGCGCGCCTATTCGCTGCTTTTGATCCGCACCTGTCATCGCCGTGGCGCCTTCGCCATGGGCGGCATGGCGGCGCAGATCCCGGTGAAGGGCGACGCGGTAAAGAACGAAGCCGCCTTCACCAAGGTGCGGCAGGACAAGGAGCGCGAGGCCGGCGACGGGCATGACGGCACCTGGGTCGCGCATCCTGATCTGGTGCCGATTGCGTCGGAAGTTTTCAATCGCCTGATGAAGTCGTCGAACCAGCTCGACAAGCTGCGCCGCGACGTGCAGGTCACGCGCGACCAGATGATCGAGATGCATTCGGGCGAGCGTACAGAAGATGGTCTGCGCCAGAACATCCGCGTCGGCATCCAGTATATCGAGGCGTGGCTGCGCGGCCGCGGTGCGGTGCCGCTCTATCACCTGATGGAAGACGCGGCGACCGCCGAGATCAGCCGCGCGCAGGTCTGGCAGTGGCTCTATCACCGCGCCAAGCTCGCGGACGGCCGCGAAGTAACGCCGGAGCTGTTCGAGTCCGTGCTCAAGGACGAGATGGCGAAGGTGCGCGATGCGATTGGCCACGAGGCTTACGACAAGGGCCGCTTTGCGGAAGCGATCGATCTGTTCCGCGAGATGTCGCTCGCGCACGACTTCGCGGAGTTCCTGACGATTCCCGCCTACAAGCTGATCACGACAACCAAGCCTTCGAACGCGAACAGCTGCGAGATTGGATAACCGCCTTCATCCTTCGAGACGCGCGACTTTGCCGCGCTCTTCAGGATGAGGAAACAAAAAACGGGCCGCTCTTTATCAGAGCGGCCCGTTTGCTTGTCGTGCAGAGAGAGACTGTCGAAACCTAGAGCACTACCACCCGCGCGCCGACCCGCACGCGATTGTAGAGATCGATCACGTCCTGGTTGCGCATCCGGAAGCAGCCAGACGAAACCGCGCTGCCGATGGTGTGCGGCTCGTTGGAGCCGTGGATGCGGTAGAGCGACGAGCCGAGATAGAGCGCGCGCGCGCCGAGCGGATTGTTCGGGCCACCCGGCATATGCACGGGCAGATAAGGCTGGCGCAGGCGCATTTCCGCGGGCGGCCGCCAATCCGGCCATTCCTTCTTCGACGACACCGTTTTCACGCCCTTCCAGGAGAACCCCGGACGGCCGACGCCGACGCCGTAGCGAAGCGCGCGGCCGTTGCCGAGCACGAGATAGAGATAGCGCGTGCGCGTATCGATCACGATGCTGCCGGCCGGCTCCTTGGTTTCAAAGGCGACCTCGGTGCGTTCGAAGCGCGGGTCGAACCGGTTCTGGCGCGGCGGCTGTTCCTGCGGGTTGGTGCGGGCGACACGCTGCGGCTGCTGATCCGGCTGCTGATAGACCGGCGCCTCGCGCGGATACTGCATCGGGCGGCGCTGGTACTGCTGCTGTTGCTGCGGCGGATAGTAATACTGCTGCGCCTGCGGCTGTTGCGGCTCGTTGTAACGCTGCGTGCCGTTGCCAGTGACCAGGAATTCGATGAAGCCGCCGCCGAGATTCGGCCGCGCCTGCGGCGCGTAATATTGCGGCTGCTGCTGATTATATTGCTGCTGCTGTTGCGGATAATATTGCGGGCTCTCGTAGGAGTGCCGCTGCTGCTGGTAATACTGGACCTGCTGCACCTGCGGCGCAGCTTCCGGCGTTTCCGCCTCGCCCTGCGGCGCGGTGACTTCCGTATCCCATTCCTGGTGCTGCGGACGCTGGACCTGACGCGGTTGGGGCTTGCGCTGCCGATCCGGCGCGGCGACGCGCGGCGCCGGGATCACGCTCGGTCCCCGCAGTTGCGCGACTTGCAGCGAATGGGGAGCGGTTTGGTCGTTCGCGGCGGCGGGAGCCGCGGCGAAGGCGAAAGCGAAAACGAAAACGAATTTACGCATCGACGTACTCGGTTACTGGGCGCCGAAAACAATCGCGCGGACGAAGGCTCGCGCGCATTTGCGTTAGTAATTTGTCATCCCAACCGATTGGTAAATTCGCGCGGGTTCTTGCCGCAAAGCGCTGGAAACACGCAGGTTGCTTGCGATCATGGTTTCCGATCGCTTGAGGATCATGGTTTCGGGATCGTTAATGCTGCGGCCGGCGGATGAATAGGAAGCAGACGAGCGACACTGCGATAAACCCGGCCGTGAGCGCGAGGGCCGCGGGATCGGACACGCGCTCGATCACGAGCGCCATCGCGACCGGGGCGGCGGCCTGCACCGCGAGCGCGGGTAACGCGAGCCGGCCGACTAGATGGCCGTAACCCTTAGGCCCGAACAGCGCGAGCGGTAGCGTGCCGCGCGCGATGGTTTGAAGCCCGTTCGCCGCGCCGAACAGAATGACGAAAAGTCCCGCCGTAATCGCGCTGATCCCGAAGATGGCGAAGATGCCGAAGGCGGAGATCAGCAGTCCCGACGAAAAGCGCGCCACGCTTAAAGGATGGGTATGGCGCGCGACCGCAAGTTCGCAAATCCGCGCGAAGACCTGCGCCGGTCCGAACAGCGCGCCGATGAAAACGGCCGTTGCGCGGTCGATCCCCATACGCTCGTAGATCAGTAGCATATGCGTGAGCATGCCCGACTGCGCGAACATGAAGGTCGCGAAGGCGCAGGCAACCAGTACGAAGACCAGCCCTTTGGCCACGAGCACGGCCGGAGCCTTTTCGCCTTCGACCCGGAGCGGCGCTTCCGCTTTCGTGCGCGGGATCGCAAATGCATGGAGCGGCGCCACCACCAGCGCGAGAATGGCGGCATAGATGAAATAGGTGCCGCGCCAGTCCGTGATCGTGAGGAGGAGATGCGTCGCGGGCCAGCTTACGGTCGAGGCGAAGCCGCCCATGAGCGTCAGCAGCGTGATCTGCTTGCGTGCATCCGCGCCGAAGATGCGTGTCAGCGTGGCAAAGGCGGGATCGTAGAGGTTCATCGACATCGCGACGCCAAGCACGACCCAGATCGCGAAATAGATTACCGGGTGCGTCGCAAATGGCAGTGCGGCAAGACCAGCCGCGCCAAGCAGCGAGCCCGCGCCCATCACGTAATGCCCGCCATGCCGGTCAATGGCCTTACCGACGAAAGGAGAGGCGAGGCCGCCGGCGAGGAGCCCCGCGGAAATGCCGCTCATCGCGAGCGCGATCGGCCAGCCGCGCGCTTGCGCCAGAAGCGGAAGCAGCAATGCGGCGGCATAAAAGAGCGTTCCCCATGTCAGGATCATGGTGATCCCGAGGACCGGAACGGCGCGGCGGCTACCGCGCATTTTTTGGAGAAGCGGCATTCGCCGTCTTTCTGCCGCGTCTGTTAATGGGCGGCAATGGTTTGATTTGCATGGCTGTACGCAACCTTGATCTTCAGGATGAGGTCCGGGGCCATGGCAGGCCGCCCTTCTTAACTCCCCTTAAACGGTCATCGACGCATTTTCCCGCGCATGGCGCGCGGACGTTTGTATCTCGTCGCCCCGCTCGTCGCGTTGGGGCTGTTTGGCTGTCGTGCTCTCAATTATGAGGAGCGCGCGCCCTGGCGTGCGGCTGCGGAAGAGCAGTGCGTAGCCCAACGCCTGGTGCAGGCCAGCGCCTATGTCGAGCCGGTATCCGAAATCAGCGGCAACTATGCCTGCGGAATGAACCATCCCTTCAAGGTGCTCGCGGCCTCCGAAGGGCAGGTAACGCTGAAGCCGCAGGCCACACTCGGCTGCCCGATGACGGTCGCCTTCAATCGCTGGCTGCAGGAAGTGGCGCAGCCGGCGGCACAGGCCTGGTTCGGCGAGCGGATCATCGAGGTGCGCCAGCTTTCCTCCTATTCCTGCCGCCGCATCGGCGGCAGCGGCTCGATGTCGGAGCACGGCTTCGGCAATGCGCTGGACGTCGCCGGCTTCACTTTCGCGAGTGGCCGTATCGTTACCGTGAAGCATGGCTGGCGCGGTACGCCCGAGGAGCGCGGCTTCCTGCGCCAGGTTCATGCCGGCGGCTGCGAGATTTTCACCACCGTGCTCGGCCCCGGCTACAATGCCGCCCATGCCGATCATTTCCATTTCGATCTTGCGCGCAGGAACACGGTGGTCTGCCGCCCCACGCCGCAACTGATCACGCCGCCGAAGCGCTATCCGAACGATCCCGGCCCGGTGCCGATGGTGAACAAGCAGCAGAAGCATTACGAGCGCTTCCCGATCGCGCGCGTCGAGCCGCAGCCGCAAAGCGATTACGAAGACGAGGACGACGCGCCGCCGCAGTCTTTCCAGCCGCGCGCGAAGAACCAGCCGCTGTCGCCGGAGCAGGCCTATCCGCCTGCCGCACCTGCGCGCGTGAACCAGCAGCCGCTCGCGCTCAATCCGCGCAATACCCCGCAACAACAGCCGCAATATCTGCAGCAGGCTCCCGCCAATTATCCGGCGCAGCAGCCGCAATACCCGCAGCAGAATTATCCGCAGCAGTTGCGCGCGCCGACGCAAGAAGCAAACCCGAACATGCAATGGCAGCGCGGACCCGATGCCGCGCCCTATAATCCCAACCGTCTGGTGCCGCCCGGGCGCGTGGGGGCAAAGAAGAACGTCGACCAGACCGTGACCGGTTCGATCAAGAACCGGAAGCACTACAAGGATGTGCCGGCAGCCCCGAGCAACGCGTCGAAGGCGATCCCGGGCGAAGACTGAACGCGGCTCGACCGGTCAGGCCGGACTGGCGCTCTGCCAGGTGTGCCCCGGCTTCCCGTAATAGAATCCGTTGGCGAAGGTCGCGCGCGGCGTCAATGCGCCGAGTTGCGCGGCGGCCTCTTCGACGGCCAGCGTCTGTTTCAGCACGGCATGAAAGATGCCGGCGACCTGCACCATGTCGCAGCTATGCGGCGAAAGCCGAAACCTGGACACGCCCATGCGCTGCAATTCCGGCAACTCGCCGATCAGGTTGAGATAGCTGTGCGACATCGTCTGGATGCCGTTGATGACCAGAAAAGAGTGGGCGTCCAGCGTCGAGAGTTCGAGGCCGTCGGGATCGTTCTCGCAGACGAACAGGCAACTGTCCTTGGTGCGGTTATGCGCGCGCGCGTGATAGCAGCGCGCCGAAAGCGCGAGCGAGATGCGTCCGAATACCTGCGCCTCGATCGTGACGCCGAGTTCGGACGCAACTGCGCATAGCGCGGCAAGGGTGGTGGCGGAGAGCTCTGCCGGTACGCAGACACCGCGCATGCCCCGCTCCGCAAGGAAGCGGAGACTTTCGCCGTTATAAATATTCAGCATCGGCCCGCCGTAGTGAGGCCGGCCGCGCAAGGCGTGAAGCGCGGAGACGTCGTTCGCTTCGACCGGAAGCTCTTCGACCGAACAGATGCTGTCGATCAGGTTGCGGTCGGTTTTCTGCACGACCTGTCCGAGCGTCGACAGGATCACGGTTTTGCCGCCGCGTTGCAGCCGCTCGATCGCCGTCTCGAAATATTCCGAGAACAGCGGCGCGCGTTTCGAACAGATCGTCTCGCCCACATAGACCGTCGCGACCGGAGCCGCGTCGGCGATACGGAAGTAGAAATCGCGCCAGGCTTCGGGCTGCCAGTTGAACAGGACCGGACCCAGCGCAATTTCCGGCATCGCGTTCATGGCTTATCTCCACGTCTTGCTGCGATAGGCGCCCTGCGTTTCTTTCTGGCCTTCGCTCAGCGCGAGCAGGCTCGCGATTTCCGGGCTGCGGCCCGCGAGCACGTCGTCGAGCGCCCTGCGGAATGCTGATACGACATTCGTGACATAGGCGCGGCTGCGCTGGCGGCCCTCGATCTTGAAAGCGGCGACGCCGGCGCGGATCAGGTCGGGCAGGAGCGCGGAAAGATTGAGCGTCTGCGGCTCCTCGAAGGCGTAATAGCCCTGCGTCCGTCCCGAACAGAGATAGCGGCCTTTGCAGATGGTCGGGTAGCCCGCGCTCTCGCCGCGTCCGATCTGATCGATCATGAAGCAGCCGAGATGTGAGGTCATGTTGCCCTCGGCGTTCGGCACGTAGCGCACGTCGCCCGCGGGCGAGCAGACGCCATCCATGTTGGTCGAGATGCCGGTGGCGTAATTCGTGAGGCTGCAGCGGCCCTCGGCCATCATCCCGACATTGCCGAAGATGAAGGTTTCGATTTCGCATGGCGCGTTGCCGTGAATCTCCGCGATCTCGGCGACCGTCAGAATTCGCGGCAATACCACCCGCTTGATGCCGAACTCCTCGCAGAAATAGCGGATCGCATTCGGTGAGGAGGCGCCTGCCTGCACCGAAAGATGTAGCCGCAGCTTCGGATGTGTGCGCGCGGCGTAAGCGGCAACGCCGAAGTCTGCGACGATGATGGCGTCGACGCTGATCCGTGCTGCGGCATCGACGGTCTCCCGCCAGAGCTCGAAACGGCCGGCGCGCGGAAAGGTGTTGACGGCGAGCAGGACCTTCGCCTGCCGCGCATGCGCATAGGCGACCGCCTGTTCGAGATCGGGGATCGAGAAATTCAACCCGGGAAAATTGCGCGCGTTGGTTTCGTTCTGCAGGCCGCAATAAACCGCGTCCGCGCCGGCATCGACCGCCGCGCGCAGGGCCGCGGGCGTTCCCGCGGGGCAGATCAATTCCGGGCGCTGCAGGATTTCTGTTTCACGCATGGGTGCGCCTTGCGCGAATGGCACGGATCGCGGAAATCGCGAGCGAAGCCGGCCGCGACAGCGGCCCGAACGCCGCGCTCACGCTGTCGAGGATGCTGCCGTCCATGTCGTCGAGCGCATTGCGCAAGGCGACGACCGCTTCGGTGTCGCCTGAAATCTGCAATTCGCGCGAGAAGAACAAGGCGTCGCCGTCGATGGAGCCGTCGACCAATCCGAATAGATCGAGAAAGGTGCCTGCGATGCGCGCGTCGTGGCCAGGCATCTGCTCGCGGCGGCAGGCATCGAGTTGGGGCCTCGCGGGGTCGGGCGTGAGCAGCAGCCCAAACGGCAGGTCAAGCGGATCGATCAGAAACCGCTTGTGCGCGTGGGGACCGAGCCGCGCGAAAAGTTGCGGGTGGGCACGGGCGACATGCGCGGCGATCGGCGCGAGAAAAGGCCGCAACAGAGGCAGCGGGATCGGTCGCAGCAGGACATGGACGAGGCCCGGTAGCTGCGGGCGTGCGTCGGCGGGATGCGAAGCCGGGCCGGATGCGGAGTGCATCCGGAAAACTTACCGGAGCGGCCGAAAATTGATTTGATCGGCCTCAATGCGCGCAGGCGGAAGGGCGTCGATAATTCCAGATTGGCTCGGTGTGCCTCACGCCTTGCCATATCCGCCCGCGGTTGGCGTGATGATGATCACCGCTTCGCCGGCCTCCAGCACGGTCTGGTCGCAACCCTGCAACTTCTCTTCGTTGCCGTTCAACCGCCGCACCCGATTCTCGCCGATGTGGCCCGCTTCGCCGCCGGCAAGACCGAACGGCGGCACGCGGCGATGGCCCGAGAGGATCGCGCAATCCATTTTCTCGCGGAAGCGCACGCGGCGATAGATGCCGTCGCCCGCATGCCACTTGCCACGTCCGCCCGAACCTTTCCGGATGTGGAAGTCTTCGAGCACCACCGGGAAACGGAATTCCAGCACTTCCGGATCGGTGAGCCGCGTATTCGTCATGTGCACGTGTACGGCATCGGTGCCGTTGAAGCCGGGGCCCGCGGGCGAGCCGGAGCAGATCGTTTCGTAATACTGATACTGGTCGTTGCCGTAGGTGAGGTTGTTCATCGTGCCTTGCGAGCACGAAAGCGCGCCGAGCGCGCCAAACAGACAGTTTGTCACCGCCTGGCTGGTCTCGACGTTGCCGGCGACTACCGCCGCTGGATACTGCGGCGAGAGCATCGACTGCTCGGGTACGACGATATTGATCGGGCGCAGGCAGCCTGCATTCATCGGAATGTCGTCGTCAACCATCACGCGGAACACGTAGAGCACCGCAGCACGCGTTACCGGTGCCGGCGCGTTGAAGTTCGTATTCTGCTGCGGGCTCGTGCCGGTGAAATCGACGGTCGCTTCGCGCTTCTTCTTATCGACCGAAATCTTCACTTTAATGATGGTGCCCTGATCCATCTCGTAGGAAAATTCGGAATCGTGCAGCCGGTCGAGCACGCGCCGCACCGACTCCGCGGCGTTGTCCTGCACGTGGCCCATGTAAGCCTTGACCACGGGCATGCCGAACAGCGCGATCATCTTCCTGAGTTCTCGCAC